>NZ_DATCTO010000103.1 GCF_036567905.1 Candidatus Binatus sp. | reverse complement strand
CCGCCGTGGGTTTCGCTCATCCCTGGGCAGGGGTGACCCCTGCACCTGGTGAAAAGAGAAGATGCGGGCTTCGCCCTGCTAGAACGGGTAAGGGGGACGCTGTTGATGGTTTTGGTTCGATGCCCGCCGCTTGCGTTTTTTGAGTCATGCTTGCGCGTTAATTTCCTCGCCCTGTTAGGGCGAGGATGAAGGTGAGGGTCCTTATACAGCGCGCCATCTCCATCTTTATCTTGTCACTGGGTGCAGGGGTCACCCCTGCCTACCCGTGCCCACGGGCGCGCGATTCGAGATTCTGCGTCCCCTTGCTTAGCGTGTTACAGCGAGAGGCGGCCGACCGCGCAGCGGCGGTAGGTGAGGGTTCTGCGGCGCATAGTGAAAAAGTGAAGAGCCTCAACTGGTCAGCGAGGGACGGCTGACACCCCGCGACTACGCGGCGAAAGACAGGGAATCGGCAAACGCTACCGGACGGAAATCATCGCCCGCCAAATCCGGTTTCTTTACAGCCGCTGCGATGCCCGCATTTTCGGAAAACCAATCAAGAAGAGAGATTTTTCTGACAGCCAGACCGCGCGCTCGAACTGCCGTTGCCGCGACGCAATAGCCTTGCTATGGGCAAGCTTTTGGCTCAGCCAACCTCAACATTTCACTTTTGCCTGGGCTCTTCTGAACGCTTCCAAGAAGGCGTTTGCCTCTTTATGGTTGCCCAGCGCCACATTTACCAAAAGCTGCATCGTAAGAATCCTTCCAGGAAGAATACCATCCTCGTCGATCTCTTTGTCCACGAGATCCGGGTCCGTGGCGATTTCCACGTTTACTATCCACCAGCGCTCGATCTTGCTGAGCAGCGCCAGGGCGGACTGGAAGTGGTCGTTAAAGTTGAAGATCCTTTCGCCGGTCAATATCGACGTTAACTCATGGGCAACTTCATTGCGGGCGTTTTTGATGGCTAAAAACCGGGTGCGGTCTTCTTCGGTGATGGCCTCGGCCTGGCGAAGCCACACCATGGAAGAACGGAGCGCGTCGCCCTTACCTTTAGGGTCCAACGCCAAAACCCTGGTTGCATAATCGGGACTATAGGTGAAGCCTTTTGCGTCGAATCCCGTGGAAAAGAAATCGCGAACGCGACCAACAATGGTCTCCTCAAGCATCTCATATGCGACCACCAGCAACCCGACAGTAATAAATTTTACGCGAACGATCTCGGGAGTCAGCATTTCCTCCCATCGCTTGGACGCATCGGTTGGCATCTTCGTCACCTCCTGCTCCAACCAGACTCGCGCACTTGCGGCGACTGGAAGCCCCGACCGGCGGGTTTTTCAGGACCGCCGGGACCGAACCCCAGACAGTGATCGTCAGCCGCGCTCGAACCCTCCCGTCGACCGCTAACGCCCCACCGCCCGCAACGGGATAACCTTCCCCCTGCGCGGTCTCCACGCGGCGCGCGCGCACCGTCCACCGCCCATCGGTGATGTTACCTCTGCTACAAGGTTAACCGCGTCACGCTTGCGGCGGATGCGCCGGCTGCTGTCCCTCTTCGGGAGGGGCGCCGCCCCAGATCAAAACGTCGGGGCACAGGTCGGCCCCGTTTGGCCAGACCACCGTCCCGCCCTCGACGTGCGACTTTCCACAGACCCTCAACTTTTGCCTTTCGTCCTCGCCCGAAACGCTCCAATAGAGCCGCGTCATCAAGGGATCTTTGTGTAATTAGCACCGAACGCCGGAGCATCCGTCGAGATTCTTCCCCTTCGAGTACTCAGGGCTTCGGCTCAATCACAGCAGCCTTCGCTCAGAATGACACGGGCGCCCGCTTGCTTTTTTTTGTCATCCTGAGCGCAGCGAAGGATCTCGCGCGCCAGCGCGTATCGCTTCAGCACCGACATCCGGTTACGCAAAGCTCTCCTTCAACAGCTTAACCATTCCTCAAAACTTTCGGTCGATAATATTCCGTGTAAGCACCAACCGCGAGTTTCTCATCGCCGCGCGCGCCAACGGATCTTAACACTGGCCAGCCCTGCCCCTGCCATCGCGTAGTCGCGAAAAGATGCGCTGCGCAGATTTTCGCGTCTTCTCACTGCGGGTGCAGGGGCCGCAGCCCCTGCCGCCCACCGCGCAGGTGATTCTTCCTTCATGCCGCCGCCAACGGAGCGCGGTCGTTGGCACGACGGGCCAGTATTAATTCGCAGGGGTCACCCCTGCCTTATTGCTTGTAGCCGAATCGCCGCAGCATCGCGCGCCGCTCGGCCTGATCGCCGCCGCTCTCGACCCCCTTGGGCGAACCGCCGTCGATCACCCCAACGACGCCGCGTCCGCCTGCGTCCTCCGCCACGATCACGCGCAGCCGGTTCGCGGTCGCGCAAAAGACTGTACATACCTCGCTCACGGACTTGATCTGATTGAGCACGTTGACCGGAAATGCGTTGCCAAGAATCACCACGAACACGTGTCCCGCCCCGATTGCCGCCGCCGCTTCGACCGCCGACTGTTCCAGCGCCGGGTCGGTGCCGGTGCGCCGAATCAGGCATGGGCCCGACGCCTCGCAGAACGCCAGCCCGAACTTGATTCCCGGCACCGCCTGCACGAGAGCCTCGTAAACGTCCTCGACGGTTTTGATGAAGTGCGCCTGTCCGACGATCACGTTGGAGTCCGTTGGTTTCGAGATTTCGACGCTACTCAGTTGCATAGTGCTTGCCCCTTGTGACTATTGCGGTGATGATATTCCCGTGGATGCGGCGCCGGAAGTGAGTATCCGGCGATGGAGGCGTGGTGGCTACCGGCCTGACCCTTCGCACGAATTCCGAGACGCGGCTGCCGGCGTTTTTTTACCGGCTCTCCTCGCGCGCGCAGCGCACTTACCTCAAGAGCGACACCGTCGAGCGCTACGACTATGTCGCGAGCGATGCCGCGCGCAACTCGCTCGACGCCCTGATGCGCGTGCTCGAGACCGGCAACCTCGCGGGATGCACCACCTGCGCGCGCGCGCTGGCAGCGGAAATATGCCGGGGCCTGGCGACTGTGCCCGTCAGCGTCGAGGTTCGCGGCGTGCGCCCCCGCAATCAGCGCGGCGAGCTGCACGGACTGTTCTATCCATACGATCCGCGGATGCGAAGGCCGCCGTACATCGTGCTCTGGATGCGCACGGCGCAGCGCCACGACGTGGTCAAGCCGAAGACGTTCGTGCGAACGCTGATGCATGAAGTTGGGCACTATCTTGATTACGCGCTGCTGCGGCTCGAGGATTCATACCACACGCAGGGATTCTTCAAGCGCGAATCGTCGCTGGTGCGCGCCCTGTTCAATTCTTGACCGAGTCCGCCGCTTCCCTTGACAGGGGCCGCTTCGACGCCGATAGCTATTGTCGGAATGCGCCGGCGCGCGGAGCGCATCGGCATCACAACAACGCGCATCGGGTCTCGGAGATGGCTACTGGTATGGGATTCTTTCAGAGATTGTTTTCGCCGGTTTCGGCGCGGGCGGAGTTGCTCGAAGAACTGGCCGTGCTCGCCGGCCGCAATCAGGGGCTGATCGATCGCCTGAAGCGGCACGCCGCGCTTACCTCGACGAATATCAAGACCGGGGTCGAGGCGCTCGCCGAAAAGGAAGAATTGCACGTCAGGATAATTCACTCGATTCTCGCCGATCACAATGTATGGGCGAAACTGCCGGAAGCGGCCCTGCATGACGGCTCGAGCAACTGGGCGCGCCTGAGCGGCGACCTCGAGGTAATCGGCGCGCTTGCGGCCGAGCTGCGTATCGATGCAATGAAGTGGGAGTCCGTCGATGAAGGCGTCGCGGAAAAGCTGCTGCAACTGGCTATCGAGGATGACGATCGCGAACACGAACTGCGTAAGCTCGCGCTCAAGTGCGACGCGCTCGCGCTGGACTGACTACAAGTAGCGCTGCAGGCCGCGGCGCTCGAGTTCCTCGGTGACGCGGCGCACATGCGGCGACATCTCGCGGTGCGCAACCAGGATCGCATCCCCCGTATCGACGACGATCAGATCGCGCACGCCAAACAACACCATCAGGCGCGAATCCGGATACGCCAGCACGCGCTCGGAATCGAGCGCGATCGCATTGCCACGCAGCACGTTGCCGCCCGTCTCGCCGATTGCATCCCACAGCCCGTCCCACGATCCCACGTCATGCCATGAAAATCGCGCGCGCACGCCGAGCACGTTGGAGCTTTTCTCCATTATCACGCGGTCGAACGAATCGAACCGCAGTCTCCGGTAGGCGCGCGCGAGTTTCGTCCGCGGCGTCAGCGCGAGGCGTTGCGCCGCCTTGCCGAGCGCCGGGCAATGCTCGGCGAATTCGCGCGCCAGCGTCCGCGTCGACGCCACGAAGATCGAGGCATTCCACAAGTAACGCCCGCTCCGCACCATCCGGCGAGCAATTGCGAGCGCGGGTTTCTCGACGAACTTTTCGATCTTGAATCCGGCGCCGACCTTTGGACCGATCTTCTGATAGCCGTAGCCGGTTTCGGGGCGGGTCGGAGTAATCCCTACAGCGACGATCGATTCGTTCGCCGCGGCGAGACCGATCGCATCGGCGAGCGTGCGGCGATATTGCGCGGCTGTCGTGATGTAGTGATCTGCTGCGACCGCGGCGATGATTCCCTCGCCCAGCCGGCGCTTGATAATCGCGGCGCCGTAAGCGATTGCCACTGCGGTGCCGCGCGCGTCGGGTTCAACGATCAAGTTATCCGGCGGAATCAAGCCGCGGATCGCGCGCCGAAACGGCGCCTGATGCGCCGCGGCGGCCAGCACGAAGATTCGCTCGCGGGGGATGAGCGGCGCATGACGCGCGATCGTATCGGCGAGCAGGCTGGTCTTGCCGTCGATCGAAAAAAGCGGCTTGGGCCTTGCCTCGCGGCTCGCAGGCCAAAAGCGCGTGCCGCGCCCGCCCGCGATAATCAGCACGGAGGCGCGCGGCGGCGTGGAAGTTCGAGCCATCGGATCAGATAGCGCCGAGTTCGCGGAGTTTGCCGTCGAACAGCGCGCGAATTTCGGCCAATCGCTTTTCGCTGGCGGCTTCGAAGCGCGTCACCAGCGCGGGCTGGGTATTCGACGCGCGCACCAGGCCCCATCCGTCGGCAAAATTCACGCGCACGCCGTCGATGTCGATGACTTCATAGTGCTTGCGGAAAAAATCGGCCGCCTGCCGCACCACTTCGAATTTGCGATCGTCGGGACAGTCAACGCGAATCTCCGGCGTGACATGGCTGGCGGGAAGATCGGCGAGAATCGCGCCGAGGCCGCGCCCCTCGCGGCTGAGGATTTCAAGAATGCGAAACGAGGCGTAGATCGCGTCATCGAAGCCGAAGTAACGGTCGGCGAAGAACATGTGCCCGCTCATCTCGCCCGCCAGCGCCGCGTGCTCCTCTTTCAGCTTGCTCTTGATGAGCGAATGGCCCGTCTTCCACATGATCGGCCTGCCGCCGTGGCGCGCGATATCGTCGTACATCCGCTTCGAGCATTTCACGTCGCCGATAATCGTCGCGCCGGGATGCTCGCGCAGAACCGCCCGCGAGAACGCGACCATCAGCTCGTCGCCCCATACGATCTTTCCGTTCTCGTCGACCGCACCGACGCGGTCGGCGTCGCCGTCATACGCGATACCGATCGCAGCCTTGTTTTTTTTCACCGCCGCGATCAGATCGCGCATGTTGTCCTCGACCGTAGGGTCGGGATGATGGTTGGGAAAGCGCCCATCCATCTCGGTGTAGAGTTCGATCGTCTCAAGTCCGAGCCGCTTCATCAGCGGAGCCGCGACCACGCCGCCGCATCCGTTGCCCCCGTCCACGACCACCTTGAGTCCCGGGGTGAGCTTGAACTGCGAGAGGATGAAATCGTTGTAGTCGGGAATCACCGGGCGCTCGGAGAGCGAGCCCTTGGCGCCGGTCGTCACAAAATCGTGCCGCTCGATTATTTCGCGCAGCCGCTGAATCTCCGCGCCATAAATCGTCGTCGAACCCACGCCCAGCTTGAAGCCGTTGTACTCGGCCGCGTTGTGACTGCCGGTAATCATCGCACCGCCGTCCATCTTCCAGCTCAGCACCGAAAAATAAAGCAGCGGGGTCGGCACCACCCCGACGTCAACCACGTTGATGCAGCCGGAAAGGAGACCCTCGACCAGACGATCGCGCAACCGATCCGACGACAGCCGGCAATCGCGGCCGAGCGTGATCGTTTTTTTCCCCGCGCGATGCAGCAAGGTGGCGTAGCCGCGCCCGAGATCGACCACGAAGTCGTCGTCGAAATCGTTTGCGACGACGCCGCGGATGTCGTACTCGCGGAAGACTTGCGAATTCATTATCGTCAGTCTGTGCGACCGACTACGCCAGTGCAAGATAGCTGCCCGCAGGATGGTTACCGATGACCGCCGCCGGAAAATCGCCGGCGGGCGACCAGGCCCGCGTCGCGATTGTTACCGGCGCCGGCCGCGGCATCGGACGCGCGGTTGCGCTCGAACTCGCGCGCGCCGGCTATTCGCTATGCCTCGCCGCCCGCTCGCGCGATGAGCTCGAGGAAACCCGCTCGCAGACCGGGCTGCCGCCGGGGCGCGCGTTGATTGTTCTGGTTGATCTGGCTGGCGAGGAAGCGCCCGACAATTTGATTGCCGCCGCGCTCGATTGCTACGGGCATATCGACGTGCTGGTCAACAACGCCGGATGGGCGCCGTCGCGAACGCCGCTGCTTAAGCTGCGTCCCGCCGATCTCGATCGCATGATCGCCGTTAATCTGCGCGCGCCGATCGCGCTTACCCGGATGGCCGCCGCGGCGATGGCCGCGCGGGGCGCCGGCGCAATCGTCAACATCGCATCCTCGGCCGCCATCAAGGCTCCCGCCGGCGAGGCCGTCTATGCGGCGACCAAGGCCGCGCTGATCGCGTTCACGCGCGCGGCGTTCGGCGAGTTGCGCCAAAGCGGGCTGAAGCTCGCGGTGATCGTTCCTGGCCTTGTCGATACGGCGCTGATCCCGAATAACAAGCAGCTGGACCGCGCGGCGATGCTTTCGACGGCCGACGTCGCCCAGGCCGTGATGCAGATCGTGAACTCTCCCGCGGGCGCATGTCCGGTCGAAGTGACGCTCGAACCGCAAATGGATCCGGAGCGTCCACGCTGAGTTCCCACGTTCAGGCGCGCGCAGCGATGTCATTCACGGCGCGATGCGCGCTGGTGCTGGTCGCGGGAGTCGCCGGCGCGATCGTTCTCGCACCGCTCGCGGCGGCAGGATTATCGGCTGCGGGATGGCGCTTCCCCTTTCCCCGAATTTTCGATCGGACCGTGATGGCGACGCTGTTGCTCGCGATGATTTGGGCTGCGCGCGACTTGAATCTCGCTTCGCTGCTGAGCCGCGGCTTCAGGCATCCCGCGGCGCCGAGCATTGTCCGCGCCATTCGCGGTCTCGTCGTGGCGATCTGCTCGATTGCGATTCTATTCGCGCTGGCGCTGGCGGCCGGCGGCAGCGGCAACGGCGATCGCGCAGCGGCCGCCGCGCTGATCCCGAAATATTTTCTCTCGGCGATCGCGATCGCGATCATCGAGGAAGGATTCTTCCGCGCGTTTCTACTCGGCGGCATGAAAGGCGACTTCGGCAACCGGGTCGCGCTGATTGCGAGCGCCGCCATCTACGCCGTCGCGCATCTCGTGCGATCTCCGGCGCGCTTCTATGTCACCGGCTACGAGCCCGCGGCCGGATTGATCACGCTCGCGCACAGCATCGACCAATTCAGCAATCCCGCGATCGCGATTCCCATGCTGGTAGGCCTATTCCTGCTCGGAATCGTTCTCGGCGAAGCGTATATCCTCACGGGCAGTGTGTATTTCTCGATCGGACTGCACAGCGGCTTCGTGCTGGGCGCGAAGCTGTGGCCGAAAATAATTCTCGGCCGTGCGACGCTGCCGTGGTGGGTCGCAGGCGGCGGAGCGATACCGCTAATCGGCGGCGCGGCCGCCTGGGCAATCGCGGTAGTTATACTGGTGATGCTCCGCCCGATCTCCGGCGCGCCACGAACCGCCGCCTGACGCCTGGCGAAGTCGAGCTGCGCTTTACTGATGCTTTTGCGGCGCCGGGGATGGCGCCGGACTCGACGCAGGACTTTTAGATGAGCCCGGGCCCTGGCATTGCTTCCTGTTATCCATATCGCCGTAAAAGTCCTTTAATTTCTTCATGAAACCCGGCGCGTACGACGAACAGTTCGCTGCGTCGGGATCGTGGCCTGTGTAGGTGTTCTGAAAATTGTTGATCCACCAGATGTGCAGTAGCTCGTGATAAATAGTAGTAGCCATCTCGGACGCGCCACTAGAAAAAGAATAGCGAATACATAGTGCGGAACCTCCTGGCCAGTAATGAGGAGGAAGAGCCGGTGTATCGATTTGTGGGAGTATCGTCACATCATAAAAGAATTGTTGCCATGCCGCCGGATCTTCGGATTCGGGGTCGAATGGATTTGGGAAGAACTTGTCCGGGGAAAAGTGTCCGCCTTCGGCGTCGCTCGTCGGACCAAAAGTAATACGGATCTTGGGCCAGCAGCTCTTGTCTGGATGTGAGCAGAACATTTTCTGGAGCGCTTCTTCGAGACTGACACCCTCGGGACTTTGCAGGAACCGATCGATCGCCTCCTGCTCATCTGCATTCGCTCCTGGGGAGACCTGGACCATGTTCTGCCAGGATTTCAACGCGGCAGGATCAGGTTTAGCGGAAAATGGCTTACACGTACCGCAGGCGGCCAGAAGATCTGGACACAGGTTCCCGTTGTCGCGCGACTTCACCGCCGTCTCGAACATCTGGCACGTTGCCGGTCGTTCGCTCGCGGGAGCCTGGTTCACGAATCCGACACAGCCGGGATCATTGCGCGCAAACCCAGCGCCCCCTTCAAGGTTAAGCCACCCTTTACAGCAGTAGGTGCTCCACGCCGCGAAAGCGATGGGACTGATGGCGCTCGAGGCGACAGTCAACAAAACAACGATGCTCAATATCAGAGCGCAGCGTTTTCCATAGTTCTTAACTGACATGTTCACGCATCCTACCGCGGCTTACATAAACCAATATCACCACTTCGGTTCTACTTCGCGCTGACTTCCTGCTGATGCTCCGTCCGATCTCCGGCGCCGCGGCGAAGCGCGACCTGACTATCAGTCGTACAGTGACGGCGTGCCGCTTACCGGGCGGGTGCGGTAGCGGCGATGGGTCCACAGCCATTGCTCGGGATGCTTTCGGACCATCTCTTCGATCGCCTTTTGATAGCGCGCGGTGTTCACCCGAGTGTCGGCGTCGCGGTCGCCGGTGCGCTGCTGCGGGATTTCCTCGAAAATTTCAATCA
This sequence comes from Candidatus Binatus sp., assembly GCF_036567905.1. Classification (NCBI taxonomy): domain Bacteria; phylum Candidatus Binatota; class Binatia (SeqCode); order Binatales (SeqCode); family Binataceae (SeqCode); genus Binatus (SeqCode); species Binatus sp. (SeqCode). The sequence continues at coordinate 2,926 of NZ_DATCTO010000103.1, read as the reverse complement.
CGTGACTGCGGCCGTCGGGCTGGCGCACGATAAACACGGGCACCACGGGCGCGCCCGCCATCATTGCGAGGCGATCGAAGCCACTGGGGGTGGCGGCCATCTCGCCGAAAAACGGCACCCAGATGGCCTCGGAGCGCTTGGCGTTCTGATCGAGCGGGATGCCGATGATCTCGCCGCGCTTGAGCGAGCGCAGCATCTCGCGCGCCGCGGTGTGCTTGCGAATGGTCCGCACTCCCACCCGCTCGCGGATGAACGTCACCAGTGCGTCGCCGGCCAGGAAGCGCTGCGTGTGATGAACCACGGTGATCTGGAAGCCGTGCAGCGCGTGTCCCGCGGGCAGCAGCTCGAAATTTCCAAAGTGCGCAGTCAGGATGAGCGCGCCCTTGCCGGGGTACCTCGGCGTGAGATTGTTCCAGATGTCGAGCCGATTGTAGGTGACGCGGCGCGCCAGGCGGCGGTAGAAGAATCCGCCCAGGCGAACGTACTCGGCGCCGGTGCGGCCAAGGTGTAGGTACGACGCGCGCAGGATGCGGCGTCGCTCCGCGTCGCTCTTTTCGGGAAACGCGATCTCGAGATTGCGGATTCCGGTTCGCGTGTGACGGCGGTCTAAACGATAGGCGATCAGGCCGCCTGCCTCTCCCAATTTGTAGAGAATGAAGTCGGGAAGGAGGCTGAGCGCATGCAACACGCCAACCAGCAGCCAGAAGATCAGCCGATCCTTGGGGCCCAGCGGGATGCGCATGCTGCGCAGATTTCCACCAGCGAGCGGAAAATCCGGCTTCGTCGCACCGTCAGCCGAGTCGGCCGGAGCGGCGCCGCGCTTCAACATCTCGCCCACTGAATCGGGCGATTCGTGGCGATCGAGCCTGGGACTTGCTGATGAAGGCGCTGAGACCATCGTGTGCGGCGCTCCCTACAATACCGATCGTTCGCGTTTGGGGCCCTTGGGAATCACGACCAGGCCCGAATCGGTGACGAAGAATCGCTGCCGATCGCGTTCGAGGTCATATCCTATCTCTTCGCCCTCGGGAACATAGACGTTCTTGTCGATGATCGCGCGGCGAATTTTGACGTGCCGCCCGATTTCCGCGTAGTCCATGATGACCGAGTCCTCGACCAGGCTGTACGAATGGACGAATACCGAGCGCCCGAGCACCGAATTGCGAATGGCGCCGCCCGAGACGATGCATCCCTCCGAGATCACCGAATGCAGCGCCAGCCCGCGCCGCCCGTTCTCGTCGAAGACGAATTTCGCCGGCGGCTGATCGAAGTACGCGGTGCGCAGCGGCCAGAGCGGATTGTACAGGTTCAGATGCGGGCGCGCGTCGCGCAAGTCCATGTTGGCCTCGAAGTACGAGTCGAGGGTTCCCACGTCCCGCCAGTAGCTGAGATTGAGCTCGGAGTCGCCGCGGATGCGATTGGTCATGAAATTGTACGCGTAAACCGGCACTCGATTGATCAACGCCGGGAGGAGGTCGCGGCCGAAATCGTGATTACTGTTTTCCTTGATCGAATCCTCGATCAGCGCCTCGCGCAGCACCTGGGGATTGAACAGGTAGTTGCCCATCGAGGCCAGCGAGCGTCCCGGCGCACCGGGCATCTGGGGCGGATTGTGGGGCTTTTCCACAAAGCTTGAAACGCGCAGGCCCGAATCGACCTGGACGATCCCGAACTGATCCGCCTCGTCCACGGCCACCGGCAGAGTCGCGACCGTGACGGCCGCCTTGCGATCCATGTGAAACTCGATCATCTGCTGGATGTCCATCCGGTAGATGTGGTCCGCGCCAAAGACCGCGACCAGGTCCGGCTTGGTGTCGTCGATGAGATTGAGATTTTGAAAAATCGCATCTGCCGTTCCCTGGTACCACGTCTCGCCCATCCGCATCTGGGCCGGAACCGGGATGACAAAGTGATCCGGCAGCATCCCGCCGAATTGCCATCCGTCCTTGAGATGCTCGATCAGCGATTGGGAGCGCCATTGGACCAGCACATAGATCGCATAGATGCCGGAATTGATGAAATTGGAGAGCACGAAGTCGATGATGCGGTATTTCCCGCCGAACGGGACCGCAGGTTTGGCGCGGTCCCGGGTCAGCGGATGGAGCCGGGTGCCCTGCCCTCCTGCCATCACTAGCGCCAGCGTTCTCATTTGAGCAAAAGAACTCGAATCATCATTGCGCGGCTCGGCTGGGCAAAATAAGCGCGCCAATTGCAGGCTGCTCGCGGTATCACCGGAAACCTGTCGGTCCGGCGCTGAGGTGCAGCTTGTTTCATCCGTGAAATCCCTGAAATGTGGCAAATACGGCAGGGATTTTTGGATAGTGGCACGAATCGGTCATACAAAAGAAGCTTCGTCGCGGCGAATTTGGCTTGATTTTACTCGATTTTGCATCCTGCCGCCAATTGTGCCGCAAGGCACGTCATTTGCTTGAAACTTCTTAAGGGATCTTACGTCTAAATTGCTACATCGATTATGGTAGTCGGATGCGCAAGCCCTCTCGCGATGGAGCGCGATGAGAGGAGGATAGAGAAAATGCAAACAGCGGCTAGCAGAAATGAATCGAGAACAACTGGCAGCCATGGAGTAGTTTACCGCACGATTTGTCAGAATCCCGGCTGCGGTTTTAAATTCGATCTGAGAATAACGCCTCAAAACGCCAGCCTTCTCGGCGGTTCGATGGCATGTCCGCACTGCAAGCGGCACGGCGGGCAACTGAAATCCCAGGGGCGCATCAGCGAAAAGCTGTTCGCGGCCAAGCTACTGTTCCGGCCCACCGGGGTTGGGCCGACGCATAGCGACGAGGACGAAATGGGAGCGGATTCCCGCTATTAACCTGGACGCGCGGATCATCTAATCTAAACGGGCTGTCACTAGATCCGTTGCCTTATCATTACGTCGCGCGCCGTCCGGGAACCCGGACGGCGC
>NZ_DATCTO010000102.1 GCF_036567905.1 Candidatus Binatus sp. | reverse complement strand
TCGCAAGTAAACTCGCCGCGCGCATCCGCCGCCGTTCCAATCTGTCGAAGTCCCTGACTACCCCTGCTGGAAATCCCATGCCCTGTAGCCTAACAGAAAATCACAGCAATGTCACTATATTACGCGAAGCTCAATAATACTGGGCGCAGGGCTCAGCCCTGCTCAGCCCTGCTCCCACGGCCGAGAGCGAGAGACGCGGCTCGCGCGTATCTCGCGATTTACCTTGCGCCCCCGTCGCGCAGCCTTAACCCTGCGCCGTCGCCGCCGCGACCGCCCACCGCGCAGGTGATTCTTGCCTCATCCTGTCCACCCCGTCGCCTTATTTCGCGGGACGCGCCACTGGCACACCCCTGCCGGACGGCGTGATCCGGTAGAACGTGAGATGGTCGCCGCGGAATTTCTCGACCACTGTGAAGCGCTTTGGGTCGGGGAGTTCGGACTTGACCGCGTTGCTATCCTTCCAACTGACCAGCCATCCACCGCCGGCCGATGAAACCCGCTCCTCAATAGTCATTCGCGCGGCCGCAGCATCAAATCCCGGAATAGCTATTCGCGGATTGGCGCCGCGAAAGTAGTAATCGAACGGAACTGAGTAATAGCCAAATGGAAATCCGCCATTGGGGACGTTCGCCGTGCTTGCGTTCGATACGAACCCCGATTCAAAGAAGACCGGTTCCGACGCGCCGCCGCCGGCGACTTGCCCGGCCAAATCCCGCCACGGCGGCGGCTTGGACCGCGCAAACGGCAGCATGATCAAGCATGCCACGACGAAGCCTGCCGCCAGCAGATTGCGCCACTTGGCGCTCCACGCGCCGATGACCGCGGCAATCAACAACGGCGACGCCGCGATCCCCGGCGAAAGGTAGCGCGGATTGAACATCGGATGCAGGATTACCGACCCGACGATGAATGCCAGCGCCGGCAGTCCGATCCACGCCGCGAGCACTCGAATCGGTTCGTTGCCGTCTCGTTCCACTGTGCGGCCCAATACCAGCCAGCATGTCACTCCAGCCGCGACCAGCCCTGCCGCCAGTTTGGCCGCCAGCGGATAGTTGTAGGGCGGCCCCAGATAGTCCAACCAATGCCCATAAATCATTTGCTGACTTTGTCCAATCGCGACGGGCAGGTAGGGAAGGAACAGGACAATCGCGAGCGCTATCGCCAGCCACGCGATCGTATCGCGTCTGCCGCGCGAGAGATCGCGCAGCAGGATCGCGGCTTCCGCACCGAGAATCAGGAGCCCGGCCAGATGCGTGTAAGCCATCGCGGCGCCCAATATTCCGCAGCCGATGCCGCCGATGATGCCGGGTCGGGACCGCACTCGCAGCAGCGTCAGCAGATGCGCGAGCGCGATCGCGATGAGCATCGGGTACATTCGCGCCGTGTGCGCGAACACCACCGCGAGCGGGTTGAATGCCCACATCGCGGCCGCCGCGAGCGCCGTGCTTTTGTCGAACATTTCGCAGCCGAGCGCGAACACCAGCGCGAGCGTCACCAGCGAAAAGATCACCGACATCGAGCGCAGCGAAATTTCACTCAGCCCGAATATCTGCGTGTAGTAATGCAGCACGACGTAGTAAAAGACCTGCTTGCCGGGATCGTGCAGCACCGGCGTCCGAACGATCGCGCCGACTCCCGGCTTTGCCGCCGCCCAAGCGCTGTAGGCCTCGCTCGCGCCGAGCGCGTTGGCGCCAAGATGAGACGAGTAGATCAATCCGGCGACGACGAAGATCGCCGCGAAAATTTCAAGCGGCCGGCGCGACGGCCTATCGCCTGACAACGATTCGATTGTCGCAGACCCGGCTTCGGTCATCAGGATTTCCTTGTCCGCCCCTGCGCGAGATATAGCGGATTTTGCGCGCGCGCACGATCTTCCTCTGCTCGCGCTTGCCGGCCGCCGCCGCGCGCAGTCCATTGACTAACACGCCTCGTGCTGGCGTAACTGTTCACAATCATGTCCGAATTTCTCGAGTCGGTTCCCGAAGTCGGTGCGCAGAGCAGGGGGGCGATGACCCTGCCACCGATCGAGCGGATCCGCTTCGAGGTATGGGCGCTCGCGTGGCCCGTCATTCTGTCGTTCGGACTCGATTCGATTCTCGGTCTTTCTTCGATGCTGATGGTGGGACGGCTCGGGGCGAACGCGGTCGGTGCAGTCGGGCTCGCCATGCAAATCCTGGGTGCGGTGCGCGCCGGCATTGCGGCGGTCGGCACCGGCACTGTCGCGCTGGTCGCGCGTTATATCGGTGCGAACGATCGGGACAACGCCGAGGAAGTGCTCAAGCAGTCCGTCGTTTTCGGCGTATTGGTTTCGACGATCATCGCGATTCCCGTAATCATTTTCGCCCGTCCGCTGATGGGGTTGTTCCAGGTCAAGGGCGAGATGGCCGACATGGGTGCGCGTTACCTGCAGGTCGTGATGCTGTCGGAGCCGTTCCAGGGAATCTTTCTGATGTGCGCGGCGGCGTTGCGCGGCGCCGGTGACATGCGCACGCCGCTGTGGATCGGCGGTATCATCGACGTGCTCGCAATCTTTCTCAACTACGTGCTCATCTTCGGCAAGCTCGGATTTCCCGCGCTCGGCGTGGACGGCTCGGCTGTGGCGACATTGCTCGCGATCGCCTTCGGCGGGATTTTGTTCTTCTACGCGCTCTCGATCGACGGGATGGTGCTCAACTTCCGATGGAAGGGGCTGTGGCCCGACCTCGGCCTCGGCCGGCGAATCCTTAGTGTGGGCAATCCCGCCGCCATCGAACAATTACTGATCCAGTTCGGCTTCGTCGCCTATGTCGGATTCGTCGCGCGTTACGGCGTCAAGGAAATCGCCGCATATTTCATCGGCGTACGAATCCTGGCGCTGTCGTTTCTGCCCGGCTTCGGATTCTCGGCCGCCTCGGCGACTCTTGTCGGTCAGGGCCTCGGCGCGGGCGACCCGAAGTTCTCGCGCAAGGCCGGATGGGAATCGACCGGTATGGCGATTGTGCTGATGACCGCTATGGGCCTGCTGTTTATCGTCTTTGCCCATCAGATCGCGGCGCTCTTCATCGACGACAAACAGGTCATCGGCTACACGGTACAGTTCATGTACGCACTCGCGGCCGCGCAACCGCTGATGGCGATCGATTGGACGATCACCGGGGCCCTGCGCGGCGCGGGCGATTCGCGCTTTCCCCTTTACGGTTCGCTGGCGGGCTTTTACGGAATGAGGCTCTTCCTCACGATTCTCATTTGGTCCCACGGCGGCAGTATCATCTGGATCTGGTGGTCTCTGCTTGCCGACTACGTCGTTCGCTCGACGGTGAAGGTCTGGCGCTTCCAGACCGGCAAGTGGGAAACGATCGAAGTCTGAAGTCTGATTTCGCCCGCGCCTGTTGACGCTCCCATCGCCGTCAACTGGACGCGGCGCTCGCCGCGCGTAATCCTCTTTGCGTGGCACAAGCGCATCATGCGGCCGAGACGCTGGAGGGCATCCTCGATCAGGTCCTGTTCGTAAACGAAAAGAATGGCTATTCGGTCGCGGTCGTGGTCGTTGCCGGCGAACATGGCGACTCCCGCCGCGTCACGGTGGTTGGCAATCTCGCCGGTCTGGAAGTTGGCTCGACCATCCGCGCTCAAGGCGGCTTCGAACAGCACAAGGTCTATGGCGATCAGTTTCACGTGGTGGATTTCGAAACGCTGCGGCCCGCCGGAGCGGTCGCGCTCGAACGCTACCTCGCTTCGGAAATAAAGGGCATCGGCCCCGCGCTGGCGCGGCGAATCGCCGAACATTTCGGAGACTCGCTCGGCGAGGTGCTCGACCACGCTCCCGAACGCATGCGCGAAGTCCCCGGCATCGGAGCCGCGGTCACGCGGGCAATCGCGGCTGCATGGCGCGACTCGTCCGGGCTGCGCGAGCTGACGGTTTTTCTGCGCGGGCACGGCCTGGCTGCCTCGCACGCGCGCCGCATCCACAAGTTCTACGGCAAGGACGCGCTCGAGGTCGTACGGCGCGATCCATACGTACTCGCGCGCACCATTCATGGCATCGGATTTCGCACCGCCGACGCCGTCGCGGAGAAACTCGGCATCCCGCGCAACTCGATCCAGCGCGCCCGCGCCGCGGTCCTGTACCTGCTCGAGCGCATGTCCGACGAGGGCCACGTCTATTCGCCCTTCGAGCATCTCGAAGGCCAGTTCCGCACCGCGCTCGAGATGGAGCCCGAGCTGGCGCGCGAGGCCGTCAATGAGCTCGCGGCCGGCGGCGAGGTGGTTGTCGAACAGGCGGACGATCACACTGCCGTCTATCTCGCACGCCTGCACGAGGCCGAAGTGAACGTCGCACGGCGAATCGCGGAATTAAACGCAGGCCGCGCGATGAACAAGGATCTGATCCAGCGCGCCCTGGATGCGGCCGTGCGAAGCTCTGAACTCGAACTGTCGCCCGAACAAAAGAGCGCGCTCCGATGCGCCCTGGCCAGCCGCGTCACCGTTATCACCGGCGGTCCCGGCACCGGCAAGACGACCCTGCTGCGCTCGCTGCTGGCCGCGCTGGCCGAGGTCGGTTTGAAGCCGACGCTTGCCGCGCCGACCGGGCGTGCGGCTCGTCGGCTCCAGGAAGCATCGGGCCGCGACGCAAAGACCATTCATCGGCTGCTCGAATACTCCCCCGAGAGCGGCGGCTTTGTCCGCGGCAAGGAATTTCCGCTCCGCACCAACTATCTGATCATCGATGAAGCCTCGATGATGGATGTCGATCTCGCTTCGAGCCTGCTGTCCGCGCTGATGCCTAACTGCTCGCTGCTGCTGGTCGGCGATCGCGATCAACTTCCGTCGGTTGGCCCCGGCAGCGTGCTCAAGGACGTGATCGCATCCGACTTCGTGCCGGTCGTGCAATTGCGGGAGGTTTATCGACAGGCGCGCCGCAGCCTGATAGTCGCCAACGCGCATCGCTTGAATCGCGGTGAATTCCCGCAAATCTCCAATGACGCCGAAGGCGACTTTTTTTTCTTCGAGCGCAACGCTGCCGAGGACGTGCTCGCGACGATCAAGCAGCTCGTGCAACAGCGGCTGATCGGACGGTTCGGCATAAGCGACCCGCGCGAAATCCAGGTGCTGACGCCGATGAATCGCGGCCCGCTCGGCACCCACATCCTCAATCGCGAGCTGCAAAGCCTGCTCAATCCCTCGGGACGCGAACTGCGCGCCGGCGATCGCGTGTTTCGCGAGGGCGACCGCGTTATCCAGTTGCGCAACAATTACGACAAGGACGTCTTCAACGGATCGATCGGCAGGATTGTTGCGATCGACTCGGACAAGGCGCGCGTTAGCGTCGCGTTCGAGGAAACCCGCGCCGAATACGACCTGTCGGAGCTCGACGAACTGGCGCTCGCCTACGCGATTTCAGTGCATAAGAGCCAGGGCAGCCAGTATCCCGCGATCGTGATGCCGATACATTCGAGCCACTACCTGATGCTGCGCCGCAATCTGCTCTACACCGCGATCACGCGCGCCGAGCGGGTATGCGTACTGGTCGGGACCAAGAGCGCATTGCAGCAGGCGGTGCGCAATCAGGATGAGCGCCTGCGCTTCTCGCGCCTGGCCGCGCGATTGCACGTGGACTAATCGATCAGTGATGTCCCGCCATGCGACCGCCTGCGAATACGATGAAACCGATTGCGGCTAACGCAATGAGCCCCGGTATCAGGACCGCGGCCAGCGCGCGCCACGCCGAGAATCGATGCACCTCGCCGATGCACTTCAGCGAGACGATGAAACCCCAAAAACCGAGCACTCCTTCGACGACAATGATCATGAAAAACGCGGGAGCGATTTGAGGCAATGCTCCCGGCGTCGGAACCGGTATCGGCACGCCCAGCAGCACCGCGATCAAAAACAAGATCGCACCGGCGATCGCAGGCACCTGCGACCACGCCAGCGCGGCGCGCACTTCGACCCGGCTCGCGACGCCGCCGAGCAGGCTTCCTGTCCATTTTAGAACCACGCCGCCAATGAACAGAGACAGAACTCCGAGGGCCGCCGAGAGCGCGACGATGAAGGCGACCCACAGCGGCCACAAGACCGACAGATTGGCGTTGTTGCCAAGCGCCTTCGACCACTGGCCCGACAGCGCGCTGATCCCCGACCCGATGGCCGCGAGCGCGATGACGTTGTGCGTCGGATCGGCATCGACGATGCGCCGAATCGTCGCGCGCGGTGCAGTCCATATCGTGAAAAAAGGTGTGATCGATCCGCCAGCCCCGTTCGCCATCGAAGCCCCCGTCCCGGTGCGAATCCCGCCACGCTAGCATCTTGCTACATCGTGCAACAGCAGGTCGCCTTGCCGCTCGCGCGCGATTGACTTTGTTTCGCGATGCGAATTACCATCGCTCGCGCGCTCTTATCGCGCTGAATCTAGAAACCGGAGGAACCATGAAACGGATCAACTCGATAATTCTGGCTGCGTTGCTTGCGGGATGCGTGCAGGCTTACGGATGCGTCGTCGTTGAGTCAAGTGCGATCTCGGGTCGCGCGGGTGCCGGCGCTCCAATCAGCTCGAGCGCGAGCGATCTCGGATTCCTTCGTCTGGTCGCGCCGCAAGGGCTTACGCAGACCGCGCTTGCGAATCTCCTCAGCGGTTGCGCCAGCGGCAAAATATCCGGAGTGACCACCGAGCTCAGCATGCGCGATTTTATTATCGTGCAGATGTACGACGTGTCGGTCAGCGGTACCTGTAACTAGTTCCCTGGCGCGGCCTGCTAGCGGCTCTTGATGGCCGGTTTTTCTGCCGGTGGGCGGATGCGCCTGCCGCGCACCGGTCGTAGCGCGCGAAGAAAGTTCAGCACGGCTTCGGCTTCCGATCGCACCGCGTCGGGATCGTGCCCGGCCTGCTCGAGGCTCTTCTCGACTTCCGCGATCGTCCTGGCCCAGTCGTTTTTGAACTTGCTATTGAGTTCCTTCCACGCCACTCCCGCCAGCGCGTCGGTCACGTTCGCCGGGGGACGATAAAATTCGCGCGCGATCAGCACCGCGATCGCCGGATAGCCCAGGTAGCCCTGCCAGTACGACGCGTTGTCGTTCGACGCGATCTCGCGCCCGTCCGCCGAGATCTCCACTTCGTAAGTCTTCGACCCGTCCGACGACACGACCGTCGCCCGCCGGCTGTCCTCGATTCGCACCCGGCCGTCGCCGATCGCCCCGAGCGCTTCGTACGCTTTTACGAGCGGCGGCATTTTCCATTGCGTCGCTGGCATAGCCATGTCTATTCGATCATATTCGACATCACGTCAATCAATTTGGAGACTGCGGCGATGGCTAATCCACCAATCGGCAAACTCGACCATATCGGCATCGCGGTTAAGAGCCTCGCCGAGGCGCGCAAGTTTTTCGAGGATATTCTCGGCGCGAGCTTTATGTACGAAGGCGCCGACGAAGCGGCCGGCTTCAAGCTCGCTGAGTTTGATCTGGGCGGGCTGACGATCGAGCTCCTGGAGCCGCTCGGCCCAAATTCGTTCCTGCACAAGTTTCTCGAAAAGCGCGGCGAAGGGATGCATCATCTGACCTTCAACGTTCCCGACTGCAAATCCAAAACCGCCGCGCTGAGGGAGCAGGGCGTGCGAATCGTCGATGAAACCCAGTGGTCCCCAACGAGTTTCGAGGCTTTCATCTCCCCGCGCGCCGCCCATGGCGTGTTGATCCAGCTGGGCTCGGGCTATCCAACCCTCGCCAACGATCCTGCCTGGTTAAAAAGAAAAGAGTAGACCGCCGCGATCGTCAAGCCCGCCGCCGCGCGCCTTAACATCGCGCCGTCTATCTGACACGATTGCTGCACGCATCCACGGCTTCACCGATGAAAGAACTGATCGTCTCCATCCTTCGCGACGCAATCGAGCGGGCGCGCGCCGCGGGTCAGTTGACCGCGGACATTCCTTCGATCGGAATCGAAGCGCCCAGGGACTCTGCCCACGGCGACATCGCCTCGAACGTCGCGCTGACTGTTGCCAAGACCGAGCACAAACCGCCGCGCGTGATCGCGGAAATTATCAAGTCGCACGTCGCGATGCCGGCGGAAGTGAGCGAGGTGTCGGTCGCCGGCCCAGGCTTCCTCAATTTCAAAATGTCGCCCGCCTACTGGCATTCCGAGATGCGCCGCGCCGCGAGCGATGGACGCGCGTTCTGGAAGCCGCGCGCATGGGAGCTGCGTCCGGGAGCCAACGAAAGAAGAAAAGTCCAGGTCGAGTTTCTCTCCGCCAATCCCACCGGCCCCCTGACCGTCGGCCACGGCCGCAACGCCGTGCTCGGCGACACCATCGCGCGCCTTTACGAGGCGGCGGGCTTCGACGTCACGCGCGAATATTATTTCAACGACGGCGGCCGCCAGATGAAGTTGCTCGGCGAGTCGGTGCGCGCGCGATATCTCCAGGAGCACGGCATCGACGCGCCGCTGCCCGAAGACGGCTACCAGGGCGAGTATATCCGCGACATCGCGCGCGTTCTGAAAGCGGAGCGGGGCGACGCGCTCGTGTCCGTGACCGAGCTCGATATTTTCCGCGCGGCGGCCGTCAAAGCGATCTTCGCCGACATCAACCAGACCTGCACGCGCCTGGGGATTCGCTTCGACGTCTATACCAACGAGCTCGATCTCATCAACGCCGGCCTGGTTGAAGCCGTCCTCAAATCGCTGCGCGACGGCGGCTTCACAGTCGAAAAGGACGGCGCTACGTGGCTGCGCGGTGAGCCGTTGGGACTTCCCAAGGACGCGGTGCTGGTGCGCTCCGGCCCCGACCGCCAGCCGACCTATCGCACGCCGGACATCGCCTATCACATCGACAAGCTCAAGCGCGGTTTCGATCTGATCGTGGACGTGTTCGGCGCCGATCACATCGCTGAGCATCAGCAGGTCATCGCCGCGGTCAAGGCGCTCGGCTACGACACGACGCCCGTCAGCGCGATTATCTACCAGTTCGTCACGCTCACGCGCGGCGGCGAAAAGGTCAAGATGTCCACGCGCAAGGCGACCTACGTGACGCTCGACGAGTTGATCGACGAGGTCGGCGCCGACGTGGTGCGATTTTTCTTTTTGTTCCGCAAGTCCGACAGCCAGCTCGACTTCGATCTCGAACTCGCCAAAAAGCAGGCGCCTGAGAACCCCGTCTTTTACGTCCAGTATGCGCACGCGCGCCTGGCGAGTATCTTTCGCGAGGGCGCGGCCAAGGGCTTGATGCTCCCCGCGGAGCCGTCGGTCATCGATCTCAATTTGCTCGGCGCCGAGGAACTCGATCTCGCCAAGCGTGCGGTTGGACTCCCCGAGGTCATGTCCGCGGCGGCCGAGGCGCTCGAGCCGCATCGGATTCCGTTCTATCTGCTCGAACTGGCCGGCGAGTTCCATCGCTACTACAACAAGCCCGCCAGTCGTATAATCGGGCCGGATCGCGAACTCAGTTTGGCGCGGATGTTCATGGCTGGGATTCTCAAGGATGCGATTGCGGGCGGCCTCGAGTTGCTCGGGGTGAGCGCTCCAGAGCGGATGTGAGGAACGAAAACGGGATGCGATTCGAAATCAGGGCGGGCGGTGCGTTTCTAATCCTACTCGGACTGGTCGGGCTGTCGGGCGCGGTCTTCTTGCTGGGATTGGTCGCGGGCCACGAGATGGCCCTGCAGAACCAACCCGACTTGAATCAAATCTCCTCGACCTACCCGCTGCCGAATCCGCCGGCATCCGGCGAAAAGCCCGCGCCCGTAGCTGAGATGTCGCCGGTGGCTGCCGCGGCGCCATCGGTCGCGTCTGCGCCCCTCGCGCTCCCGATCAAACCGCCCGCCACCGTCGCGCGCTTGAAGCCGGGTCCCGAGGCGCCCGCGATCAATCGTCCCGAGCCCGACAACGAAATCGGATCCGGCGAAGGTTCCGAAACGGCTTCCGCTCCCGCCCGACCGGCCCGCGCCCTTGCTCCCGGCGCGAAACCGTACAACATCCAGATCGAAGCCGTGATGGACAAGAGCGGGGCGGACGAGATGGTCTCGCGGCTCAAAACGCTCGGCTACAGCGCGCAGGAGATAAAGGTCGCGCTCAACGGGCAGACCTGGTACCGCGTGCGCATCGGACCCTACGCCAGCGCCGACGAAGCGAATGCGGCGCAGAACAAACTGCGCGAGCAGTACCGCCAGGCCTACACGACCTCGCATTGAGGCAGGCGCGCGCCCCCGCATTGACAATTGCCCGTCGCGCATGGATCATTGATTCAACGATGAATTTCACGAGCCGGAAAGTTTGTGCGGGATGGTGGCGTTGGCACGTCGATGCACCCGCCTGCGCGCCGGCTTTGTAATTCATCACAAAACCGATTTCTTATGAGGGCTGCGGGCGAAAAACCTGCGGCCCTTTTCTTTTTTGAGTGACGGAGTTGGAAGCAAGAGAGGCAATCTAGATGTTGCAACCCACTGAAAACGAATTCGAACAACTGGCGGCGCGTGGATTCAACCTGATCCCGGTCTTCGAGGAAATCGCCGCCGACCTCGAGACTCCCGTCTCCGCCTTCCTGAAGGTCGCGCGCGACGACTACGCTTTTCTGCTCGAAAGCGTCCGCGGCGGCGAGAAATGGGGACGCTACACCTTTCTCGGCTCCGAGCCGGCGGTCGTGATGCGTGCGCGCAAAAACCGAATGGACATCATCCGGCCCGGCCGCGGCGTCGAAGTGCGCTCGGTGGCCAACTCGTTCGAGGAGTTGCGCGCCGAGGTCAAGCGCTTGCGCGCCCCCGAGCTGGCCAACCTGCCGCGCTTCTTCGGCGGCGCGGTCGGATTTCTCGCTTACGATATCGTGCGATGCTTCGAGAAGATTCCCGAGACCACGCGCGACGATCTCGGCACCCCCGATTTTTGCCTGATGTTCACCGACACGGTGCTGTGCTTCGACAACGTCCGCCAGACGCTGAAAATAATCGCCAACGTGCCGGTCGAGGAGTTCGCCTCGACCAAAATGGCGTATCAAAGCGCGCGCGTGAAGATCGACGAGATAATCGAGCGCCTCAAACGTCCCGCCGTGCCCCCGTTTCTGGAGGGTGCGAACAACGCCGCCGTCAACGACGCGTCCATCACCTCGAACCAGACGCGCGAAGGCTACATGGCGATGGTTTCCGCCGCCAAGGAATACATCGCGGCCGGCGACGTTATCCAGGTCGTCCCGTCGCAGCGCTTCGAGGCGCCGCTGACCGTGCATCCGTTCAACATCTACCGCAGCCTGCGCACGATTAACCCGTCGCCCTACATGTTCTACCTGCGCCTGGGCGATCACACGCTGGTCGGCGCTTCGCCGGAAGTGATGGTCCGGGTCGAGGGTCGCGAGATTACGCTGCGGCCGATCGCGGGAACGCGCCGGCGCGGCGCGACGGAAGCCGAGGACCGGGAGCTCGAAGCCGAGTTGCTCGCCGATCCCAAGGAACGCGCCGAGCACGTGATGCTGGTCGATCTGGGGCGCAACGACGTCGGCCGGGTCTCCGAAATCGGCTCGGTGAAAGTGACGGAGCTGATGGTCGTCGAACGCTACTCGCACGTGATGCATATAGTGTCGAACGTCACCGGCGTGCTGCGCGAGGGATGCGATGCGTTCGACGCATTCGCGGCGACCTTTCCGCAGGGCACCGTCTCCGGCGCTCCGAAAATCCGCGCCATGGAAATTATCGACGAGCTCGAGAGCGTGCGCCGCGGCGTGTACGCCGGCGCGGTCGGCTATTTCAGCTACACCGGCAACACCGACACCGCGATCGCGCTGCGCACGCTGCTGATCAAGAACAATCGCGTTTACATTCAGGCCGGCGGCGGCGTCGTCGCCGACTCGGACCCCGGCGCGGAATTCGAGGAATCGGTCAACAAGGCTCGCGCGATGGTGCGGGCGCTTGCGGCCGCGCGCGATTTTGAAAACGCGGCGAAGAGGTAGGTTGCATGGCAGGCAATGAAAAAGTCCGAATCCTGATGATCGACAACTACGACTCGTTTACCTACAACCTCGTGCAGTACCTGGGCGAACTCGGCGCAGGAGTCACCGTCAAGCGCAACGACGCCATCGACGTCGCCGGCGTTCGCGCGCTTCATCCCGCCGCGGTCGTCATCTCGCCCGGACCGTGCACTCCCGCGCAGGCCGGAATCTCGCTGAAGCTGCTGCGCCAGATGGCGGGTGAAGTTCCGATTCTCGGCGTGTGCCTCGGGCTGCAATGCATCGGCGAGGCGTTCGGTGGGAAGGTCGTGCGCGCCGGTCGCCTGATGCACGGCAAGACCTCGCCGATAATTCACGATGGCAAAACGATTTTCGCGGGAATTCCCAGCCCGTTCGACGCGATGCGCTATCATTCGCTGATAGTCGATGCGGCGTCGATTCCGCCGGCGCTGGAAGTCAGCGCCCGCACCGCGGAAAACGAAATCATGGGGCTTCGCCACAAACAGCACGCGGTCGAAGGCGTGCAGTTTCATCCCGAATCGATTCTGACCTTCGAAGGCAAGCATCTGCTGAAAAACTTTCTCGACCGGATCGATCAAGAGGAAAACGCGCGATGAGCGGACTGCACGGCGCGCTGCAAGCGCTCATCGAGGGGCGCTCGCTCACCGGCGCCGAGGCTGAACTCGCGATCGGCGAGGTCATGGACGGCGGCGCGCACGACGCCGTCGTGGGCGCGTTTTTGTTGGCGCTCAAAATCAAGGGCGCCGAGGCCGATGAGCTGGCCGGCGCGGTGCGTGCGATGCTTAAGCGCGGGCGTCCGCTCGATCTTCGCGCCGGCGACGTGCTCGACACCTGCGGAACCGGCGGCGACGGCGCCAGCACCTTCAACATCTCGACCGGCGCCGCGTTGATCGCCGCGGCGGCGGGCGTGCCGGTCGCCAAGCATGGCAATCGAGCGATCAGCGGCACAGTCGGCACTGCCGACGTGCTCGAGGCGATGGGCGTGAAAGTCGATTGCGATCCGGATGGGCTGAAACGATGCCTGGACGCGGCGGGATGCTGCCACATTTTCGCGCCGGCGTATCATCCCGCGTTCAAGCAGCTTGCGCCGCTCAGACGCGCGCTCGGAATTCGCACCATCTTCAATCTGATGGGCGCGATCGGCAACCCTGCGCGTCCGCACTTCCATCTGTTGGGCGTCGCCGAGGAGAGCCTGGTCAGACCGATGGCGCACGCACTCAGGGCGCTCGGAACCCGGCGCGCGATGGTCGTGCATGGCGACAATGGAGTTGACGAAATCGCGCTCGACGGTCCGACCCATGTTACGGAACTCCGCAATGGCGAGTTGACGGAATATGAAATCACGCCGGAGAGCCTCGGCGTGTCGCGCGGCGACCATCGCACGCTGGTGATCAGGAATCTCGACGACGCCGTTCGGGTCTTGCGCGGCGCGCTTGATGGCGGCGCGGGCCCGGCGCAAGATGTGCTCGCGCTGAACGGGGGCGCCGCAATTTACGTTGGCGAAATGGCGGCGTCGCTGAAAGCAGGCGTCGATGCGGCTCGCGAAATTATCGCCACCAGCCGCGCGCTGGAAGTCCTCGACAAGCTGCGTCGCGCCAGCAGCGGAGAAATCCCGAAAGAAGTCCCAAGAAAAACACAATGACCTCGATCCTCGACAACATTTACGCCGCCAAACGCGCCGAGGTGCGCGCTCGACGCGCAGTGGTGTCGCCGATGGCGATCGTCGCCGAGGCGGGGCGCGCGCCCAAGCCGCGCGATTTCGTCGCGGCGTTGCGCGCCCGGCGTCCCGCGATAATCGCGGAGATCAAGCGCGCGTCGCCCACCAAGGGCGACATTATGCCGGGACTCGATCCAGCCACGGTCGCCCGCGAATACGTCGCCAGCGGAGCGGCTGCCATCTCCGTTCTGACCGACGTCCATTTCAAGGGCTCGCTCGACGATCTGCGCTTGGTCCGCGCCGCCGTGGATGTCCCGCTGTTGCGCAAAGACTTCATCTTCGAGCCGTACCAGGTGTACGAAGCGCGCGCGGCAGGCGCGGATTGCATTTTGCTGATCGCCGCGATGCTGAAAGAGGGAGAGCTGCGATCGATCGCGGCGCTCGCGCGTGAGCTTGGGATGGCGGCGCTGGTCGAGTCGCACGATCCCGGCGAGTTCGCGCTCGCGGAGAAAATCGGCTCGGGGCTGGTAGGTATCAACAACCGCGACCTGCATACTTTTGTGACCGATATCGCGGTGACCGAGCGCCTGCTGGCGGGCTATAGCGGCGACGCGGTGATCGTGACCGAAAGTGGAATCGATTCGCCCGGCGATATTCGGCGGCTCGACGCGGCGGGCGCGCGCGCGTTTCTGATCGGCGAGAGCCTGCTGAGAGGCGCTAAGCCGGGTGCGAAACTCGTCGAGCTGATGAATGCATTTCGGGGGGCGCCGGCGCGGAAGTAAGATGACGGTTCGCGTGAAAATTTGCGGCATAACGCGCATCGAAGACGCGCACGCGGCAATTGCCGCCGGCGCCGACATGATCGGTCTCAATTTCTACGCGAAAAGTCCGCGTTACGTCGCGGTCGATCGCGCCCGGGAGATTCATGCGGCGATTGGCTCCCGCGCCGCGGTGATCGGAGTGTTCGTTAACGCCGAGCGCGCCTACATAGATGACCGATTGCGCGCCGCGTCGCTCGACATGATCCAGTTCTCCGGCGACGAGGACGGCGCGGCGCTCGCGGGTTGGCCGGTTCCGTCGATTGTCACAAACCGGCTGAAGCCGGGCGAAATGCCGGGCGCGACGCCGCGCCGCGCGGACTACGTGCTGTTCGACGCCTTCGATGCAAAGCTCCGCGGCGGCTCTGGAAGCCGTCTCCCGCTGGATCAGCTTCGCCGGCTGGACTTGAGCCGCGCGTTTGTCGCCGGCGGATTGAATCCCGACAACGTCGCCGAGGTGGCCGCACTCGGCCCTTACGCGGTCGATTGCGCCAGCGGCGTCGAATCGTCGCCGGGCGTAAAAGACCACGATAAACTGAGGAGCTTCGTAAAAAATGCAAAACGTTCCCGATAGCCGCGGCCATTTCGGTCAGTTCGGCGGAAAGTACGTTGCGGAAACCCTGATGCCGGCGCTGTTCGAGCTCGAGAGCGCCTACAAGCAGGCGCGCCGCGATCCAAAATTCCGCGACGAGCTGGAGCAGCGCTCACGGGAGTTCGTGGGACGCCCGACGCCGCTCTACTTGTGCGAGAATCTCACGGCGCGGCTCGGCGGCGCGAAAATTTATTTGAAGCGCGAGGACCTTTGCCACACCGGCGCGCACAAGGTGAACAACACTCTGGGACAGGCTCTGCTGGCGGTGCGCATGAACAAGTCGCGCATCTCCGCCGAGACCGGCGCGGGACAGCACGGCGTCGCCACCGCGACGATGGCGGCGCTGTTTCGCCGCGAATGCGAAGTCTTCATGGGTTCGATCGACGTCGAGCGTCAATCGCTGAACGTCTTTCGGATGAAACTGCTCGGCGCGAAGGTCACTCCCGTCGAGGGCGGCAGCAAGAGCCTGAAGGACGCGATGAACGAGGCGTTGCGCGATTGGATCGCGACGGTGCGCAACACTTACTATCTGATCGGCACCACCGCGGGACCGCATCCGTACCCGATGATCGTGCGTGACTTCCAGTCGGTCATCGGGCGTGAAGCGCGCCGCCAGATTCTCAAACACGAAGGGCGTATGCCCGACGTGCTGGTCGCGTGCGTCAACGGCGGCTCGAACGCGATTGGACTTTTCTATCCGTTCATCAAAGACAAGGCTGTGCGGATGATCGGGGTCGAGGCTGCCGGGCTGGGCATCAGCGGACCGCATCATGCGGCCACGATCACGACGGGCAGCGTCGGCGTTCTGCACGGCAACAAGACTTACCTGCTGCAGGACGAGCTCGGACAGATTCGCGAGACGCATTCGATCGCCGCCGGACTGGACTATCCGGGCGTCGGGCCCGAGCATTCGTGGCTGAAGGATGTGGGCCGCGCCGAATACACTTCGGTTACCGACGCCGAGGCGCTCGACGCTCTGAAGACGCTGTCGGAGACCGAGGGAATCATTCCGGCGCTCGAGAGCGCTCATGCGGTGGCGCACGCAATCAAGCTGGCGCCGCAACTGGCGAAGGAACAAATCATGATCGTGAATCTGTCGGGGCGCGGCGACAAGGACATGCAGACGGTCGCCAAGGCGTTCGGGGTGACGGTGTAGGATTATGGCATCGGCGGGCAGAATCAAACGTAAGTTTCGGGAGCTGCGCGCGCGCGGCGAGGCGGCGTTAATCCCGTTCATCGTTGCCGGCGACCCCGATATGGATACCACGCGCAGGCTGGTGCTCGAACTCGAGGCTCGCGGCGCCGACTTGATCGAGCTGGGCGTGCCGTTTTCCGATCCGATGGCCGACGGACCTGCCAACCAGCGCGCGCTGGCGCGCGGACTCGGCGCGGGCGCGTCGTTGGCGGCGATTCTCTCGATGGTGAGCGAGCTTCGGGCCCAGACGCAGATTCCGATTATCCTGTTCGGGTACTTCAACCCGATCTTTCACTACGGATGCGAGCGGTTGTGCGCGGACGCGGCGCGGGCGGGAATCGACGGGATACTTACGGTCGATCTGCCGCCCGAGGAAGCCGGCGAGCTCAAGCGGCCCGCGCGCGCCAATGGTCTCGACATCATCTACCTGCTCGCACCGACGACGCCGCTGGACAGGAGCCGCGCGATCGCGCGCTCGGCCAGCGGCTTTCTCTATTATGTATCGGTGACGGGAGTGACCGGCGCGCGGGCGCATCTCGACTCCGGCATTGCAGAACATATGCGCGAGCTGCGCAGCGTCACCGATCTGCCAATCGGCGTCGGCTTCGGCATCTCGACCCCCGCGCAGGCCGGCGAGGTCGCGACCATGGCGGATGCGGTCGTTGTCGGCAGTGCGATTTCCCTGCTGATCGAGGCGCACATCAAGTCCGGCGACGCGGTGGCGGCGGTGGGCGGACTGGTCGGCGCAATGAAGGATGCGATGAAGTCGGCGCGCGGCGGCGAGCGCGCGCCCGGATTGGGGGACTGCGATGGCTGAACGCGAACCGACGACCGTCGCGGCGCCGGCGCCGTCCGACGACATCTGGACGAAGTGCCCGTCGTGCAAGGAGATGGCGTTTCGCAAAGAAGTGGAACGCAATCTGAACGTGTGTCCCAAGTGCGGATATCATTTCCGCGTCACCGTCGCGCAGCGGCTTTCGCTCGGCGTCGATCGCGGGACCTGGCGCGAGCTGATGGCCGACATGTCCATTGGCGATCCGCTCGGCTTCGTCGATTCCAAGCCGTACCCGGCGCGGATGGAACAGGCCCGGGCGGTCAGCGGCCGCAACGATGCGGTGGTGGTTGGAATCGGCAAAATCGAGAATCGGCCGGTGGCGATCGGGGTAATGGATTTTGAATTCATGGGCGGCAGCATGGGCGTGGTGGTGGGCGAGAAGCTGGCGCGCCTGTTCGACATTGCGCGCGAGCGCAAGCTGCCGGTGATCGTGTTCGTTGCGTCGGGGGGCGCGCGGATGCAGGAAGGCGCGCTTTCACTGATGCAGATGGCGAAGGTATCCTCCGCGATCGCGCGATTTCGCGACGCGCGGCTGCCCTACATTTCCGTGCTGTGCGATCCGACCACCGGCGGTGTGGCCGCATCGTTTGCGATGCTCGGCGATTTGAATATTTCGGAGCCCGGCGCGCTGATCGGTTTTGCGGGCCGGCGGGTGACCGAACAGACCAGCAATCAGCAGCTTCCCGACGACTTTCAGCGCGCGGAGTTTTTACTGGCGCACGGGATGCTGGACGCGATCGTCCCGCGGCATCAGATGCGCTTCACGCTGTCGCGAATCCTGGCGATG
The DNA here is from genome assembly GCF_036567905.1 of Candidatus Binatus sp. Taxonomy (NCBI): domain Bacteria; phylum Candidatus Binatota; class Binatia (SeqCode); order Binatales (SeqCode); family Binataceae (SeqCode); genus Binatus (SeqCode); species Binatus sp. (SeqCode). The sequence continues at coordinate 30,984 of NZ_DATCTO010000102.1, read as the reverse complement.
CTGACGAAGCCGCGTGGCAATCGAGGTGCGGGCGCGGGCGCATCGAAGGGCAAGGGCAGGCGCGGCGGGGAAGGGTCCTGATTTGCGCGTGGTTGCCTTAGCGGGTGTTGAACCTCTCCCGGCGCGCTAGGAATCGCGCCGACCTCTCCTCGGACAAGGAGAGGTTAATCCGGGGTCCCTCGGCTTCGCTCGGGATCACACAAAAAAAGAGAATCGTTGCTGGAGCCGCAGATCCTTCACCTGCCGGCTGCTAGGCTCCCGGCCGCGTCTCCCGTAAAGTACGCCGATTGGGTCGTGTCCTAATTTGACGTTGCGAATGGCACCCGCTCGCGCGGCTGGCGTCACGGATGGGCTATGGTCAATGGTTGAGCTACTTGATGAGGCAGGCACATGAAGAGAGACTTCGCGCTTAGAATTGATTCCCTCTTGGGCGGGGTTCGGTTGAATCTTGACGCCATTGTCGAGTACATGCGGCGTCATGTTCCGATGGGCGACTTATCGGAGGAAGAATTCAAGAAGTATGTCCATTTCATTGGCATGAGCATGTACGGCACGATCGAGTTTTCGACCGAACTTTATCGGCTGTTTCCCGACATTACGCCTGATGAGTTGAAGGGCGGACGACCTAAGTCAAATTAGCGCACTACCGGCGAGGTAAGAATCGGGCGCGGCCTCTCCCGAGCAGAGAGGCGCAGGAAAAGATTCGGGGTCGCTCGGCTTCGCTCGGGATGACACGGGAAGGGGACTGTGGGCGGAATCTTCCGCCATCGAGTGACAGGCGGTAAACTCCGGGCTGGAAATGGACCAGCTTGCCAAGACCATCGACTGGCTCTATTCGCTGGAGTCGCGCGGCGAGATCTACAAGCTCGAGCGCATGGACGCCGCGCTCGAACTGATCGGCAATCCGCATCGCCGGATTCGCGCCGTGCATATCGCGGGCACCAAGGGCAAAGGCTCGGTGGCCGCGATGCTCGACAGTTGCCTGCGCGCAGCCGGCTACCGCACGGGACTCTACACCAAGCCGCATCTGATGAACCTGGCGGAGCGGACGCGAGTCTCCGGCGCCGAAATTGGGGCGGCGCAAATGCTCGACTATATCGAGCGGCTGCGCGCGATTTACGATCACGCGGGGCTGGCGCTCACGTTTTTCGAGTTCACGGTCGCGATGATGTTCCTGTACTTCGCCGACGCGGGCGTCGAGTGCGCGGTGGTCGAGACGGGACTGGGCGGGCGGCTCGACTCGACCAATGTGGTGACGCCGATTTTGAGCGTAATCACGCCGATTGGTTTCGACCACATGGAATATCTCGGCCACACGATCGCGGCGATCGCGGGAGAGAAGGGCGGGATAATCAAAAGCGATGTCCCGGTCGTGATTGGCGCGCGCGACCCCGATGCGCGGCTGGTGCTGACGTCGCTTGCCGCGCAGCGCCGAAGCGCCGTGCGTTTGATCGATCGCGATTTTTCGTACCGATCGCATGCCCCGGCGCATCGATTGGACTACCACGGTCTTGGACTGGAAATCCGCGATCTCGAGATTGGACTCGCGGGTCCATTTCAGCATGAGAACGCCGCGATTGCGGTGGCGTCGCTCGAGGCGCTGCGCGCGCAGGGCTGGCGAATAGACGAGGACGCCATCCGCCGCGGCATCCGGGAAGTATGCTGGCCGGGGCGCTTCGACGTCGTCTCGAAGCGGCCGCTGGTTATCCTTGATTGCGCGCACAACGAGATGAGTATTGCGGCGCTGCTCGAGACGATGAGCGTCGAGCTCGGTCCGGGGGTGAAACCGCGCCTGATATTCGGCTGCCAGTCGGCCAAGGAATGGCCCACGATGGCCGCGATGCTGGGTCGGCGCGTGCGCGACGTCACCTTGACGCGGGCCCAGCCCAAAAGCCCGCTGGAACCGGAGGAACTGGTGGCGCATTTCGCGGCGCACTGTCCCGCTCGCGTCGAGCGCGATCCGATCCGCGCGATCGAGCGGGTGATTTCCGAACTGGCGCCCGATGACGTGGCGCTAATCACGGGTTCGGTGTATCTTATCGGCGAAGTTTACCCGTATTTTCTGACCCGCGAGGGGCGAATTGGGTTGTTTGCTGAAGCCGGCGCTTAAAAGAATTGCGATCGCGGTTTTGCTGGCGTGGGCGGCGATGCTCTCACCGGCTAGCGCCAACGCGGACGCGCCGGCCGCCCCCCAGCCCGCCAAGCGCTCGAAGGGGGTTGCAGTTCCTGCCCCGGTCCGCACCGAACACGGCGAAGAACCGATCACCGTCACCGGCCAGGAAACGATCTACGACTCCAAGACCGACACCTTCGTGGTAAAGGGCGACGCCGTCATGAGCCAGGGCGGCAGCGTGCTGAAGGCCGACGAGATCGACGTAATGCGCCGTGAGCGCCAGGCCCGCGCGATCGGCCACGTCCATTTGATCGATCCGGAAATCGAAATGTGGGCGACCGACGGGACGATCGACATTACCAATGAGACGATGGTGCTCAACAACGCCAAGGTGTTGGCGAAAAAGAATATTTACCATCTTGAAGGCAAGCAGATCGTAAAGCTCGAGGGGCAGAGCTACGAGGTGAAGGATGGATTTTTTACGACCTGCGGATGCGAGAAGGGCACGCCCGACTGGTCGATAAACGCGGCGCAGATGGTGGTGAACATGGGACACACCGGCACCGCCAAGAACGTCACCTTCAACGTGGCCGGCTACCCGATACTAGCGTCGCCCTACTTTGTTTTTCCGGCCGATACTTCGCGGCACAGCGGCCTTCTGATGGGGCGAGAGGGCGAATCGGGACTGCGCGGATTTCAGTGGCTTCAGCCGTACTATCTCGCGATTGATAAAAGTTCCGACGCGACGGTTGCGCTCGACGTCGAGACGTCGCAGCGAATCGGCGGCCTGGGCGAGTATCGGTTGGTCAACGGGAAGGACGATTATTTCTGGGTGGATGGCGCGTTCTACAACGAGTCGATCCGGTCCGATGCGAATCGTTTGCGCGACATGGTGGACCCGCAGATCGCCGATCCGCACATCCCACTGGACCGCTACGGGGCTATCGGGATGATGCGGGAGCATCTCACCAACGATCTGATCGCATACGGCGACACAATTTCCGTCAGCGACAGCCTGTACCTGCGAGAGATGGATGTGTGGACGTTGTCGCACGGCTTTGCGGCCACTAACTTCAGCTCGATGCGGGATGCGCCGTCGGATTTCGGGTTGCTTGATCGATTCGAAGACGCGTACGTGCGGCTGGGAGGCATCTGGAATCAGGATCTGATTCAGCCGCAACAATTCGCGTTGCAGCGGCTGCCCGATCTGACGGTGACCGGACGCCAGGAACTATTCGGCAACCTTATGTTCGCGGATTACGATGCGGAGGCGGTTAACTTCTACCGGTATAAAGGGATCGATGGCGCGCGGCTGGACGCCAATCCTCGGGTTACACTGCCATGGCGGTTGGGCGACTACCTCCAGGGTTACGGGGAGATAGGTGCCCAAGCGGCGTTCTATGACACTGCCGGACATAACCTGAAGATCATTCCAGTCGGAACCGCACCCAAGTACCCCAACCTCACTTGCGCAAACGGTGGCGGTCAGCAGCTCGTTTTCAATAATTGCGTTGCGCTGAGCTCCCTCAGTGCGGAAGGCACCAGCGCACGAATCGTCCCATATGCAAAAGCCGGAATCTCAACGATCCTCGATCGCGTTTACGACGTCCAATGGAAGTCGATCGAGAAGCTCAAAAATACGATCGAACCGTTTGCCAACTATTACTACGTGCCGAACATTTATCAGGGCAACATGCCCTTGTTCGATTCGTTCGATCGTCTGAACTCGCGCAGCCTCTTCAGTTATGGGTTCACCACGCGCCTGTTCGCCAAGTCCAGTGGATTGCCGCCGGAGGAGACGACCACCGACACGACTGCGACCGAAGGATTATCCGATGCCGATTCGACCGGTGGACCGCCGCACGAAGAACCCATCGCGGACTCGTTGGTGCCGCACGCCGGAAACATCGTCCGGGACGGTGAGCATTCCTCGCAGCTCGGCTCGTTGACGATACAGCAGGCTTACGACCTTGGGCACCAAGTGTCCGATGGATCGGACATGTCGGACATCGAGGCGCTGTTGCACGTCTATGCGACCGAGGTTATGGCATTTAGTTCGCAGGTCGACTACAGTCCGCGACCCCACGCCGGGGTCACGTTTGCCGACGCGGCGGTGAGTTATCAGCCGCCGTGGTCGAGCCAAGGGTCTGAAATGGCTATGGGCAAGGCGCTGCAAGGCTCGTTCCTCCAGTTGGGATTCAACTACGCCAATCGACGCGACACGGTCTTGCCCGGGACGAACAAAAACGCCGCGGAGTTCATATCGGGAGCCGCGTACACAGAACTATTCGATTTCATGGGCGTTTACTTTGCGCCCAGCTACGATATTACCTCGAATCAAGCGCTGTATACCGAATATGGCGTGCGGCTGAAATCGGCGTGCGATTGCTGGGCGGCGGACTTCGGAGTCACCGATTCGTACAATCCCAATGACGTACAGTTCCAGTTCCAGTTGACGCTTGGCGGTTTGGGCTCGTATGGGCAAAGTCCGTTTGGACGCAATCCGTTCCAGCAACTGGGCCTGGTCGGCTCGCCCACCGGAGTTCTGCCAAATTATTGAGAGCGCGCGCGAATCGCAGTCCTAGAAGTACAACAACGCGACATCGGTAAGGATCCACAGCGCGACCGCGAGCATCAGCGGCCGATCGTGGAGCAGCGCGCTGGCGGGGTCGCCGCCTTCGTTGCGCTCGTCGATCAGGTACAGATAGCGCAGGATTCCGAAGGCGACGAACGGCGCCGTCAGATAGAGATGCCGGCTCCCGAGCTTCGCTTCGACCTCGGCCGACGCGGTGTAAATCATGTAGCTGACGAGAGTCGCGCCGGCGACGATTGAGATCATCTGATCGACCAGCCGGACGCTGTACTGCGAGAGCGCGCTGCGATGCGCGACGGCGCCGTCGCCCAGCGCAATCAGCTCGTGGCGTCTGCGCGCCAGCACCAGGAACAGCGCCAACACGAACGTGATGAAGACCAGCCACGGCGATACCTCGACGTGGATCGCGACGCCGCCGGCGAATGCGCGCAGCACGAAACCAAGCGCAACCGCGATGACGTCGATCACCACCTGATGCTTGGCCCACAGCGAATATCCAAGCTGAAGCGCGACGTACAGCAGTGCGATTCCCACGAATGCCAGGCCCAATACGATGCTCAACACGCCCGCAATCGCAGCCAGCGAGAGGGCCGCCCTGCCTGCCGCGGCAACCGTGATATCGCCGCGCGCCAGCGGGCGGTCGCATTTTTCGGGATTCAGTCGATCCGCGTCGCGGTCGGCGATGTCATTGAGAACGTAACCGGCGCTCGAAAGCGCGCAGAACGCGACGACTGCGATGACCGCAAGCACGACGTCGTGCAAAACGAACAGACGCTGGCCGAATACCAACGCCGCCAATACCAGCGCGTTCTTGATCCACTGATGGGGCCGCGCCAGGCGGATAATCGCCGCCAACTGGCCGGTGCTCTGGCTGTCGTTCAACTTTGGCGCCGCGTTCACTGCATTTCTTTGTATAGGTCTGCGCTTTGCCGTCGCAAGACGCCGCTCGCGGAGGCGGCGGCAGCCGAATCGGCGCGGCCAGGTCAATTTCACTTGACCGCGAGCTGCGTTTGCGAAAACAGTACGGCTCGATGAGTACTTCGACGCAGGAAAAAACCGGGCCGTCGGCCACGGTCGATCTCGCCGGCTTGAAGCGGTTCCTCGATGAGCAAAAGCTCGGCGGCACCGGCGCGCTTCGCTCCGAAAATATCTCGTTCGGCCATTCCAACGAGGTCCATCTGATTCATTTCGATGGCCATTGCTGGGTGCTGCGCCGCCCGCCGCGTGGATCGCTGCTCCCGACCGCGCACGACATGATGCGCGAATACCGCGTGCTCAAGGCTCTCCAGGACACTGCCGTGCCGGTGCCGCGCGTATACGCGGTGTGCGACGATCCGTCATATCTCGGCGCGCCGTTTTACCTGATGGAGTACATGCGCGGCGAGGTAGTGCGAGCCAACAACCGGCATTTCGCTCAAACCCCCGAGCTTCGCCGCCGGGTCAGCGAGCAGATGGTCGAGGTGCTCGTCGCGCTGCAGGAAGTCGATTGGCGCGCGGTCGGTCTTGAGGGTTTCGGACGGCCTGACGGCTACCTCGAACGCCAGCTCAAGCGATGGTCCGATCAGCTCGAGCGCACGATTGTGCACACCCGCCCGCTGCCCGTGATGGAAAACGTCAAGGATTGGCTGCGCGCGAGAATCCCCCAGTCGCCGCCGCCCACGATTGTCCATGGAGATTACAAGCTCGACAACGTGATGTTCGACCCCAACAGCGCCCGCGCGATCGCCGTGCTCGATTGGGAGATGTCCACCATCGGCGATCCGCTGGCCGATTTGGGCTGGATGCTGACCTACTGGCCCGACCCAACCGACCGCGCGGCGGGCGGCGTGATCGCCAGCATGGACGCCGCCGAAGGATGGATGGCGCGGCGCGAGATGATCGATCGATACGAGCGCCGCACCGGGCGCGCGATGTGCGATTTTTCCTTCTATCAGGCGCTGGCGCTGTTCAAGCTCGCGATCATCATGGAGGGCAGCTACGCCCGATTCGTGCGCGGACAGGCCGACGATCCTCTGTTCGCCGGCATGAAGCAGCTGGTACCCGCGCTTGCCGACGCGGCCTGGTCGGTGTGCGGTTGCGCGTCGAGCGGCTAGCGATTCCAATGCCGGATTCTGATCTGCTCGCCGAACTGGCGCGCTTCATAGAACGTATAACCGCGATCGCGCGGACCGGACTTGCCTTCAAGCCCGACGGCTTCGACTCCGAACGCTACGAGGAATTGCTCAAAGAGGCCGCCCGAATCCATGCGGTCCTGGCCGGTGCGAGCGACGAAGATGCCGAAGCATTGCGCCGGCGATGGCGCGAGCAGGTGATCGCCGGTTACGAAGGATATGTCACGGCGGCATCGGGATGCGGCGTGATCGCATTCAACCAGCGCGACGAAATTCTGTTGATTCAGCGGCCGACCGGCAAATGGTGGTATCCCACCGGGTTCTGCGATGTCGGCGTATCGCCCGCCGAGAACGCGGCCAAGGAAGCACGCGAGGAAACCGGGCTTATCGTCGAGCCCGAGCGCCTGATCGCCGTAATCGACAGCAAGAAGTACGGCTCACCCGCCCGGCATATCTACTCGATGCTTTTCTATTGTCGAATCGTCGGCGGCGAGCTGAAGCCCAATCCGCTCGAGGCGATTGCCGCCGGTTTCTTCCCGCTCGACCGTTTGCCGGAGCCGATGCACGGGATCGATCGCAAGTGGATTGCGCTGGCGCGCGAGTTCCACTTCGACGGCCGCGTCGCGCCTTATTTCGACCGGCTCTGACCGCGCTCCGTTGGCGGGCGGGTGCCGTGAAATAAGGCGACGGGGTCGAGAGGATGAGGAAAGAATCACCTGCGCGGTGGGCGCCCGTTGCGACGGGGGCGCGGTTGGTCGCGGCGGCGACGGCGCAACATAAATCGCGAGATACGCGCAACGCGTCTCCCGCTCTCGGCCGCGGGAGAAAAAGACGCATCCTACGGATTTTTCGATTAACGGTGGCCAGGGGGCACCCCTGGCCGTGGCGACGGCAGCGCAGTATTAAGCCGTTGGCAAGGGCCGCGCCCGCCAACGGTGGGCGGTCGTTGGCACGACAGGCCAGTATTTAAGAAACCGCGCGCCCGCGGCAGTGACCGCGCGCGACAACGGAGCGCGGCGTTAATACCGGGTGCAGGGCTCAGCCCTGCGGGTGCAGGGGTCACCCCCTGCTAGCGGGTATTTGCCTGGGCCGGGGTGCCCACTTGTGCCTGCATCGGATGCGACCCGCCGGTGCTTGCGCCAATCGAGATGATCATCATTCCCTGCTCGTAGCGCGGGCCGCCGACGATCAACGTCCCATTGTTCTTGAGCTTCAGGTCGGTGGTCATCAGCGGGCGCGTTCCGTCGAACAGCACGATCTCCATCGCGATCATGTCGCCGTCGATGGCGCGTGGCTGCACGTGGAGAATTTTGCCGCCCGGCAAGGTGAACGCGATCATCTTGCCGCAATCGGTCTGCCCCTCGCTGTGGCCGATCAGGCTGTAAGTCGAAAAGCCGAATAGGCCCCGCAGCTTCGCGCCCATCGGCGCCAGCCGCGGGTCGGTTCCCTCGTTGGTATCCGCGGCCATAACCGAGTCGATATAAACGGTCACCTGCCTCGGTCCTGCCTGAGCGTAGGTGATACCCTGCGCTCCGAAGGCCGTGATCGCGATGATGAGGCAGGCGAGGCTACCGGGGCGCAGCGTCATGGCGACCTAAGGCTGATCGGGCAACCAAATGACGGTCGTGTCCCTGCGAGGCTCGCTCCAGACTGCGACCGAATGGTTTTCCGACTCGAGCCGCGAGATGTCGGCATGAGAATCGTTATCCGCCATTGTAGGCTCGCCGGGCGTCGCTTCCGCCACTTGATTTGCCGCCGCGGCGGCTTCGTGCTCGGCCTTGGCGATCGAAGTGGCCGAGTGCGGCGCTGGATTGGCGAACTGCTCAGCATACGGAGTCATCAGAATTATCGTCACGACGGCGAACGCCGCTACCGCGCCGCCCCAGGCGAAGCCCGAACCGACCGAGTCCGCCTGGCGCCTCAGGAAACGCGCGACTCTGGTCAGCACCGGCTGTGGCAGGCGATCGACCCGAGCGATCACGGCGCTCGAAAATCCTGCCAGCGACGGCTCTGCCGCAATCGATCTGAGGTCGCGTCCGAGCGTCGAGTAATCGGCCAGGATTCCGGTGCAGGATTCGCATCGCGCCAGATGAAACGCGACTTCCTGCATCTCGTTGGGCTCGAGTTCGGAGTCCTCGAACGCGCCGAGCATCATGCCTATTTCACCGCATTCAGCCATATCGCGCTCAGCTCCCGGCCACGTCCTTCAAGATGTTGCGCAGGTGGGTTCGGGCATAGTGCAACCTGCTCATGACCGTTCCTCTCGGACACTGCAAAACGTCGCTGATTTCGTCGTACGACATTCCTTCGACTTCGCGTAAAAGTATCACTGCACGATGTTCCGGCGTCAACTCCTCCAGCGCTTGCTTTAGGCGCGCCGAGAGTTCACTGCGACTGACTTCCTTGAATGAATCTCCCTGGCTGGTCGGCATCCTGCTGATTTCATTATCGGCGTCTTCTCCATGAAGGACCACATGGCGTCCCTCGCGGCGCCAGAAATCGATCGCGAGGTTGGCCGCGATTCGATACAGCCAAGTTGAAAAGCTCGATCGCGATTCGAATTTCGAAAGGTTTTCAAAGGCGCGGACAAAGGTTTCTTGCGCCAGTTCAAGCGCGTCATCCTGATTGTGTACTACCGCCAGCGCGACTCCGACCACCCGGCGCTGATAACGTTCCACCAAAACGCCAAACGCCTCGGAATCGCCCTTGCGGGAGCGATCGATTAGCTCGGCTTCATCACCGTCGTGGTGGCCTGGTGTTCTCAACTTAAGTAGACGCAGGTGCGGGTGACTAAATTCAGCGGATTTTTCATGCCGCGCCGGTCATCTCAGCCCAGTTTGGTCCGGATTTCAGCTCCACCTTCAGTGGAATTTTGAGTTTGGCGACCCCCTCCATTTCGCGTTTTGCCAGCTCGGCCGCCTCTTGCCACTCGTCTTTTGGCGCTTCCAGCAGCAGTTCGTCATGCACCTGCAGAATCATCCGCGTGCCCAGCCCGCGCTCTCGCAGCACCCCGTCCAGCCGTATCATAGCGAGTTTTATCAGGTCTGCCGCCGTGCCCTGGATCGGCGTGTTAATGGCGATTCGCTCTGCCTGCGCCCGAGCCCCGCCCGGCAGGGCGTTTAGCTCCGGCAGATAACGGCGCCGCCCGTACATCGTCGTTACGTAGCCCGTCGTGCGCGCGTTGCGAACGGTCTCGTCCAGCCACGCACGCACGCCCGCCAGCCGCTCGAAGTAGCGCTTGATGTAGTCCGAGGCCTCCGCCAGCGCAATCCCGAGCTCGCCCGCCAGCCGCTGCGGCCCCATCCCGTAAATAATCCCGAAGTTTATCACCTTGGCCAGCCGCCGCGCTTCGGTGTTGACTTTGTCCGGCGTGATTCCCAGCACCTCGGTCGCGGTGCGCACGTGGATGTCCTGGCCGGTGTTGAATGCGTCCACCAATGTCTGGTCGCCCGACAGATGAGCCAGCACGCGCAGATCGATCTGGGAATAGTCGGCTGAGACGAAGATGCATCCCGGCTTGGGCACGAACGCCCGGCGAATCCGGCGGCCTTCCGCGCTGCGGGTCGGGATGTTTTGCAGATTCGGATCGCTTGAGCTGACCCGTCCGGTCGCGACCAGCGCCTGATGCCAGGTCGTGTGAATTCGCCCGGTGCCCGAGCGGATCGCCTCGGACAGCGCGTCGGCGTAAGTGGATTTCAATTTCGAAATCGTGCGGTATTCGATCAGCTTGCGCGGCATGGGATGCACCGCCGCGAGCTTTTCGAGCGTATCGGCGTCGGTCGAGAAACCGCTCTTGGTTTTTTTCAGGCCCTTGGCCGAAAGTTTCAACTCGTTGAACAGCAGCTCGCGCAACTGCGTGGGCGAGTTGAGATTGAACTCGCGGCCGGCCAGCTGGTAGCACTCGCGTTCCAGCCGATTCAGTTGCTCGGCAAATTCCTTCGAGATGATCTTGAGCGCGTCGGCGTCGATGCCGATTCCCGCGGCTTCCATCGCCGCCAGAATCGGCGCGGTCGGCATCTCGATCTCGTCGAACAGCGACGCGAGCCCGTCGGCTTCCAGCCGCGCCGCCAGCGCTTCGCGAAGATCTCTCACCAGCTCCGCATTGGTGCCCGGTGCACCGCCGGCGCCAAGCGGCGCCAGGTACTCGTGATACAAGTCTGTCAGCGACGGCTCCGGCTTTCCCGAATTGATCAGAAAGCCCGCCAGCATCGTGTCGAAATCGACGCCTTTGAGCGCGATTGCGTGGCGGGCGAACGCTCCGATTTGAGTCTTCAGATCGTGGCACGATTTGAGCGGGCGCTCGGAGCCGAGAATTGGCGCTGCGCTGGCGATCCCGTCATGATCGACGACGATTGTTTGGTCGGCGCTTGCGAGCTGCAGCCGGTCCTGACCGGCCGCGGCGACGGCGAGGTCAAACGCGATGCGCGGCGCGCCGGCCAGAGTTTCAAGCGCGTCGGCGAGATCTTTCCCGGCGACGGTGGGCGCCGGCTTCGATTTCGATTCCAGACCGGGAAGCTCCACTTGCGACGGCGATATCTCGCGCAGGATCGAATGGAACTCCAGCTCGCGCATCAGTTGCGCAGCCGCGTGCTCGTCCACCCCCCGCCACGCGAATTCGTCCGGCTCGACGCTGAGCGGCACCTCGGTGTCGATGCGCACCAATCGTCGCGCCAGGTCCACCGCCGCGCGATGCTCACCGAGCAGGCCCGCGATTTTTCTCGCTCCGCGAATTCCGCTTTCCTCGATACGGTCCAGGTTCTCGTAGATTCCCTTCACACTGGCGAACTGCTTGACCAGCGCCACGGCCGTTTTCTCGCCGACCCCCGGCACACCCTTGATATTATCGATCGTATCTCCCGTGAGCGCCTGGATATCGACCAGCGCCGCCGGCTCGACGCCGAAGCGCTCCTTGACCTCGCGCACTCCGATTCGCCGATCGCGCATCGTGTCCCACAGCGTGACATGCGGGCCGACCAGTTGCATGAAGTCCTTGTCGGCGGTGATGATCGTGACGATGAAATGCTCGTGCGCCGCGCGCTTGGCGAGCGTGCCAATCACGTCGTCGGCCTCGAATCCATCGAGCATCAGCGACTTGATCCGAAACGCCTCGACCACGCGATGGATGTAGGGAATCTGCACGACAAGGTCGTTGGGCGCCTCGGCGCGGTTGGCCTTGTAATCGGCGAACAGGTCGTCGCGAAAAGTTTTTTTCGGCGAGTCGAAGACGATCGCGAGATGCGACGGGCGCACGTCCTTCAACAGCTTCAGAATCATCCGGATGAAGCCGTACACCGCCTGGGTCGGCAGTCCGCGCGAGGTATTCATCGGCGGCAGCGCGAAAAAAGCGCGGAAGATGTACCCGGAGCCGTCGACCAAAATGAGTTGCTTGCGCTCTGCGCCCATCAATCGAAACTATCCGATACGGTTCTCAAAGCAAAAGCGCCGCGACAGTCAATCGAAAATATTGCCCGAGTCAGATCGCTGTTTCGTTGTATTGACAGTTTGGCGTGGTGTGCTTAATTACTCGGTTGGTCTGTTGTTGATTGAATTGCCGGGCAGTATGCTTCGTCAATTGAAGCTGAGCCGGCCACGGCGTCTCGGTGGCTCTGGAATCGGACGACCTGAATGATTGAGGTAAAAAACCTTACTAAAGCTTACGGCAACTTTGTCGCGGTAAGAGACGTATCGTTCAAAGCCGAGAACGGTTCCATCCTCGGCTTTCTCGGCCCCAACGGCGCCGGCAAGACCACCACGATGCGCATCATCACGGGCTATATGCCGGCGACCGCGGGCACCGTCTTGATCGACGGACTCGATATCTTTTCGCAATCGCTCGAGGCGCGCCGCAAAATCGGGTACCTGCCCGAAAATCCCCCGCTGTATCCCGACATGCGGGTCGAAGCCTATCTCCGGTTTGTCGCGAAACTCCGCGGCGTCCCGCGCGCGAAGATCGAGCCGGCGCTCGAGCACGTGCTCGAAGTTTGCGGCCTCGCCGACATGTCGCATCGGATTTGCGGCCAGCTATCCAAGGGCTATCGCCAGCGCGTCGGCCTGGCGCAGGCGTTGATTCACGATCCGCCCGTGCTGGTCCTCGACGAACCGACGATCGGTCTCGATCCGCGGCAGATTCACGAAATTCGCGATCTGATTCACCATCTCGCGGGCAACCGAACGGTCGTGCTCTCGACCCACATCCTGCCCGAGGTCTCGCAGATCTGCGACAAGGTCGTGATCATCGCCGAAGGCCGGGTAGTACTCGAGGAATACTTGAAGAAGCTCCCGGCCGGGACCTCGCTCGAAGATATTTTCCTCAACGCCATCACCAAGGAGCGTCACGAAGGCGGCGCGAGCGCCGAGGAAACGCTGGAGGAGGTCGGAGCGGGGCATACCTAGGCGACCCGTGCCGCTCGAATGAAAAATTCTTTTACAATCGCGGGCAAGGAACTCGCGGGGTATTTCCTGCAACCGGTTGCCTACGTCGTGATGACGGTGTTCCTGCTGCTGGGCGGCTTCTTTTTCTTCGCGCTGCTGCGCTACTTCGAAGTGACACTGACCGCCTACTCCGCGATGCAAAATCCCGAGGTGTTGCAGCGCTTGAATCTCAACGAGCGGGTAATCGAGCCGATGCTGCACAATCTGGCGATCGTGCTGGTCATCCTGGTGCCGGCGATCACAATGCGAAGTTTTGCCGAAGAGAAGCGGACCGGCACCTACGAGCTTCTGCTGACAGCTCCGATCCGGACCGGCGAGATCGTCGCGGGGAAATTCATCGCGGCGGCGGCTTTTATGCTGATTATGATAGGGCTGGCCGGGATGTTTCCGCTGATCCTCGTAGCCTTCGGCAATCCGGAGGTCGGGGTGATGTTCTCCGGCTATCTCGGACTGGCGTTCCTGTCGATTTCGTTCGTCTCGATAGGATTGTTCACCAGCTCGCTCACCCAGAATCAGATCATCGCGGCGATCAGTTGCTTCGGCTTGCTGCTGCTGCTGTTCGTCATATCGTGGCCGGCGCAGGCAGGCGGGGGGTCGCTGGTGGGCTTGGTGCGCTATCTCTCGCTGCCGGACCATTTCGCGCAGATGGTCACCGGTATCATCGACACGCGCGACATCGTTTATTTCCTGAGTCTCATCTTCGTGGCGCTGTTCTTGACCCAACGCTCGGTCGAGTCGGCGCGATGGCGGTAAGGTAGAGGAGCGGATGCGGCGATCAGCGGCGCTTTACGGAATTCTCGGCCTGGTTCTTCTCTCATTCGGGCTGGTGGACTATTTTATCTCGAGCGGCTTTCGGCTGTTCGTGTGGGTCAACCTGATCTGCGGCATCTTCGCGATAGTCCTGTGGATCACTTCGAGCCGCTCCGAGCTTTCGTCGATCACGACCGGGCGCTCGGCGCGCTACGGCGCCAACGCCGTCATCTACTCGGCGGCCTACATCGGGCTGCTGGTCGCGATTAACTATATCTCGACGCTCCATCATACGCGGCTCGACCTGACGGCCGAGAAGGTTTACAGCCTTTCGAGCCAGTCGGTGAACGTGGTCAAGGGTTTGCAGAAGCCGCTCAAGTTTTACGGCTTCTTCCAGGGCGGCGACAGTCCCGCTGCGCGGGAACTCTACGAGACATTTGCGTACTACTCGCCCAAGCTCACTTACGAACTGGTCGATCCCGACAAGCATCCCGAGCTCGCCGAGCGCTTCAAAGTGTCGGTAATGGGCACCACGCATCTGCAGTACGGCGGCGACAACGGCGAGGGCACCAACGTCACCGAACTCACCGAGGAAGCGCTGACCAACGCGATCATTCGCGCGACCAGGAGCAGCAAGAAGGTAGTCGAGTTCCTCGACGGGCACGGCGAGGCGGATCCCGACGATGCCGGAGCCCAGTCGGGCTACGGCACCGTCAAGAAAGATTTGGAAGGCGAGGGCTACGAGGTCCGCAAGCTCGAACTCGCGCAATTGCCCAAGGTGCCCGACGACGCCAATCTGGTCGTGGTCGCCGGACCGATCAAGCCGCTCGGCCAGCACGAGATCGATTCGTTGAATGACTATCTGAAACAGGGCGGGCGCATGATCGCGATGTACCGGCCGCAGCGCCCCGACAATCCAATTGACGAAGCCGCGATGGTGAAGCTGGCCGGCGATTGGGGGGTCAAGGTCGGCAACGATATCGTGGTGGACCAGGTGGTCAGGCTGTTCGAAGGTCCCGCGCTCGGCCTCAATCCAATCGTGCAGACCTACGGCGAGCATCCGATTACCAAGGATTTCAAGCAGCGCACCGTGTTCCCGATGGCGCGGTCGCTCAGCGCCGAACCCAATCTGAAACCGGGACTGACCGTCACTCCGATCGCCAAGACCAGCGACACGTCGTGGGCGGAGGTCGATCTCGACACGCTGTTCCGGCAGCAGAAGGCCGAACTGACGGCCAAGGACACGCGCGGGCCGATCGCGGTGGTGATGGCGGTGGACGGCAACCTCGAGCAGTTCGGCTTGGGCAAGGGCGACGCGCGGATGGTGGTGTTCGGCAGCACCGAGTTCGCCGACAATCAATACGCGACGCAGTTCTTCAACCGCGATTTTTTCGTCAATAGCGCCGACTGGCTGACCGGCGAGGAAAATTCGATCTCGATCAGGCCGCGCTCTATCCGCGCGTCGCGCTTTCGCCTGACCACCGGGCAATTCTCGATCGTGTTTGCGTTTGCGGTGCTGTTGCTGCCCGAGATGCTGCTGATCGCCGGGATCGTAGTGTGGTGGGAACGGCGCAACTGAGGCGTCCTCTGATCCGACTCAAGTCCGATGCGGCTGCGCAACACCATTATCGTTCTGATCCTGTTTGCGATTGTCGGCGGCTACGCCTTTATCGTCGGCCGTTATTCCTCACCGGAGGCGCAGCGCAAGCTGCTCGCCGTCAAGCAGGACGATATCGCCAAAATTGAACTGCACTACGCTGACCGGGACATCGTGCTCGAGCGCGACCAGGGTAAGCCGTGGCGGCTGGTCAAGCCAATCGGAGCCGACGCCGACCAGACGCAGGCCAACAACCTCGCCCGCGCAATCGCCGATTGCGCCGTGGTCCGCACCGTCGATGAGAAGCCGGCGGATGTTGCGCCATTCGGGCTTAAGCCTGCGGCCACGACCGTCACGGTCACGACCTTCGGCAAGAAAACATTGCCCACAATCGAAGTCGGGAAATCGACGCCGATTGGGTTCAACGCTTATGTCCGGCTCGCCGGCAGTCCCGCCGTGCTGCTGACCGAAGCCGTGTTCTCGGCCGGAATGAACAAGACGGTCAACGATTTGCGCGTCCGCGACTTGATGGCATTCAAACTCGACGACGTTCAAAAGCTGATCATCGCGCGCGACAATGCGCCGACGATTGAAATCGATCGCGACGGCGACCAGTGGAAAATCGTCAAGCCCGCGCCGTACCCGGCCGACGACACGGCGGTGCGGACTGCGCTGAGCACGCTGGTCAACGCGAAGGCGTCCGACTTTATCGCCGATGCGCCCGGCAACGTCACGCAATACGGGCTCGAAAAGCCGCATCTGACGGCGACGGTGGTGCTCAAGAGCGGCGAGCAGCAATCGATGCTGTTCGGCTTCAAACAGAGCGAGCAGGGGAAGGGCGGAATTTACGTGCGCCGCGGAGAGCGCGCGCCGGTTTACGCCGTGGCCGGGTACGTGATGAGCAGCCTGGACAAGTCGGCGCTGGATTTTCGCAACCGAACGATTCTGAAGGTCGATCCCGAGGCGGTTGCGAGCGTCGAAGTCAAAAACAGCGACGGCAAATTCACGCTCAAGCGCGCGGGCGCGGACTGGAACGTGATCGCAGGAGGCAAGACGACCGAGGCCGGCATTCCGGTCGTGGAGCGCTTGCTCAATCAGTTCCGCGATCTAAAGGGCCAATCGATCGTCGCCGATCCGATGCCGAGCGCTCAGCCGTTCGGGCTGGACAATCCCGCGGCTGAAATCACGCTCGTCGGCAAGGACGGCAAAGAGCTGGGCGCGGTCAAGCTCGCGAAGATCAGCGTCAAGCCAACGACCCCGCCAATTCCCGGCGAGCCGGCCGGACCGCAGTCGGAGTGCTACGCATCTTCAAGCGCGAGCAAGGCGGTGTTCTCGCTCAGCGATTTCAGTTTCGCGCAACTCAACAAGCCTGCGGCGCTGTACATGGCCAAGGCGCCGCCGGGATCGGCGCCGTCGAAGTAGCCGGACGTCAGGTTTCGGCGATGACGTGGGCGATAGCCTGGGCCGCGGTATGGGTGATGCTCAGATGAAAGCGCGTGATCTGTTTTCCTTGCGCGAAGGCAGCAGCCTTGCCTGATAGCGCGATGGTCGGCGCTTTGCCGCGCTCGCGCACCACTTCGATCTCGCTCCATCCGACGTTGCGGTTCCATCCCGTGCCGAGCGCCTTCATCGTCGCTTCCTTGGCGGCGAAACGCGCGGCGTAGCTCTGGTAGCGGGGACGCCCGCGCGACTCGCAGTACCTGACCTCGCCTGGCGTGAAGACGCGGGCGCGAAAACGCTCGCCCGTGGCGGCCCGCGTGAGAGCGCGCTCGATGCGTTCGACCTCGATAACGTCGATTCCGGTGCCGGCGATTTGCCCCATCGCGAATGAGTATTAGCCGCGCTGCGGGCGGATTCAATTGCGCGCGCGCACGACCGGGCGATTGAAACAGTGATCTACTTGCGGCGCGCCGAGTGCGGATTCTATTCTTCATCCACAACCCGGAGGCAGCGATGGCGAAGTTTTTTTCGATCACCGTGAACAAAACCCGTTGCATCGGCAGCGGCGACTGCGTGGAAACTGCGCCCGCCGTGTTTCAACTCGGCGTCGACGGCAAGTCCGAAGTCGTCAACCCGACGGGCGCGGGCGACTCGGTAATTGTCTCGGCGGCGCGTTCGTGTCCGGTCAAAGCGATCACCGTGGTGGACGAAGACGCCGGCGCGCAGCTTTTTCCGCCGCCGAAGAAGTAGATTCACCGATCGCGCCGTGGCCATACGCAAGCATCGCGCAGGCGAACTCGTAATCGAGCAGACGCGTGACCTCGCGCGCGTGCGCGAGATGCTCGCGCGGGCCGGCATGATGACGGACGGAATCGAATGGCCGGCCGCCTGTTACATCTTTGCGTATGTCGGCGATGAAGCGGTCGGAGTGATCGGCGTCGAGTCGAAGATCGACGCGGCGCTGCTACGGTCGCTGTACGTGAATGAATCGATGCGCCGGCGCGGAATCGGCGGCGCGTTGATCGCGGCGGCGCGCAAGGCCGCGCACACGCGCGGCGCGCGTCGTCTGTACCTGTTCAGCACCGATGCGGGCGGATTCTTCCGCCGCCACGGTTTCACGACGGTGGCCGTCGCCGACGTTATCGCTGCGATCCCCGGCGCGGCGCAGGTCGAGTACTATCGCGCGCGGCCCGAGCAGCTTGCGCGCGAGCGCGCGTACCATCTGGATATTTCGGGCGACGGAGTGATCGAGAGATAGCAGCGGCCAGCCCCTGCGCCCGAGTCAGAAGGAACGGGAGCGGGACCGCTGAGCTTGGGGCGCGAGGTACCGGCCGAGATAGTTTCCCATTGCGGTCGTCACAATCAGGTACGGATTCGAGGCCATCAGTTTC
The DNA here is from genome assembly GCF_036567905.1 of Candidatus Binatus sp. Taxonomy (NCBI): domain Bacteria; phylum Candidatus Binatota; class Binatia (SeqCode); order Binatales (SeqCode); family Binataceae (SeqCode); genus Binatus (SeqCode); species Binatus sp. (SeqCode). Next base: position 12,557 of record NZ_DATCTO010000102.1, on the reverse strand, counting down.
GCGGCGAGCCGCGGCGTCATGTCGGGGCGAATCGTTTGCGGACCGGGATTCATCGCCGCGAGCGCGCGCGGTGCGGACTCGGATTGTTCGATCGCGCCGAGCAGGACTCCATCGGGAGTGAGCACGACGGCGCGCGGCGTCGGCGAATCGGGCGAGGCCGGCGCAACGGAATCTTCGGGGCCGAGGCGGACGAGGTTTTCGTCGTCGCCCGTGAACTCGCCGGCGCGCACGCGGTCCGAATAGCGAATCCAACCGGAGCGCAGGCCGGGCGCGAGATTGTTGACGAAATAAGGAAGCGCGCGTATCCGCTCTGAGAGCGGCGTCGGTGGATCGGTGGGCAATCCGCGGACGATCCAATCGGCCTTGCCCCGGAAGTAGTGGCGGACCTCGGTGAATCCCAGCAGCTCGAGCTGCGTCCCAGCTCGCGCGCTGAGGTCGCACAAGCAATCGCGGCAATAGACAACGACCGGGCGCGTGCGGTCCAAAGACCCGGGCGCGTCGCGGATAATGCGGCGGAGCGGAATGTGAACGGCGCCGCGGATATGCGCGGCGCCGTACTCGTGCGACGGAAGCACGTCAACAATTTGCGCGCCGCCGGAGGCGCGTATCTGGGCAAGCTCGCGATGCCGAATCTCGCGCACGGGCTACACGCGCATCGCGGCGAGCGCGGAGAGTGCGGTATCGACGATCGTCTCGCCGCTGCCGGCGGCGATCCGCGCGGTATCGACTTCATAACCGCCCTCGGCATACGCGGCGCCGGTGGGAATATATCCGATCAGGTCGTTGCAGTAGCCGGCGACAAAAGTTTGATCGAAGTACGGGGTTGCCTTTATCGCGAGACCAAGCTCGACGAAAAGTTCGCCCGGGACGCCGACGACGGCGAGCTTCCCGATGGTGACGATGGTCATCGTGGTGGCCAGCTCGCGGCGCGCCATGTCAACGCGGCGGTCGCGGCGATTTTGCTCCCCGAGGGCTTCCAGAGCGCTCAGCGCCGAAAGTGACTGTGCGTGATGGTCGCGCAGGCGCTTCAACTGATAGCCGGCGCCGCCACGATGATTGTCGAGCGAGGCTTGGGTCTGGGCGGCGCAATCGCGCGCGATGGCAAGCTCGGCGCGGCGATCCTTGAGTTTGAGGTTGAGCGCGACTCTACGCGTGGCGACTGGCGAGCCGGCAATCGAGGGCGCGTGCTCGAGCGCGTCGAACGCGCCGCGACCCATCGCGCGGCCGGATTGCTCGGCGACTTCGAAATTGCCGCGGCTGCGTGGATCGATGTTGCCGGTCGCGCCCTGAAGGAAAATCGATATTGGGTGCGGGCCGGCGCCGGAGCCAGCCGCGCTTTCGATTTCGTCCATCGCGAAGCCGGGCCAATCGCGCGAGTAGAGCAGGTTGTCCTCGCACAGCACAACGCCGTGGCACGGATAGTTCATGATGAACGCGATTGGACTTCCATTTGGACGGTACGCGCCGAGCGCATTGGCTTCGGCGTCAGCCGGGCCGGCGTCGTTGGCGGCAAGCTGAATTTGCCGGTTCGGACGCATCAGGCGGCGATTGATTCCGAGCGTAAATCGAGCGGTGGCGGCGCGCAGCGTCGCGGGCGCGAGATTTTTATGCGCTTGAACGATTGCGGACGCGATTTTCCCGGGCAGCGCGCGCTCCCATTCGAGGTCGCGGCCGTCGGCGGGAATTGCCGCGGCGCGCGGAGTCGCGAAAATGTTGAAGGCGGGTGCGGAATGGGTGTGAGTGGCGCAAATCAGGATCGAATCGGCGGGGATGCCGGTGTCGGCGGCGGCGCGCTCGCGGACATCGTCGGCGATGCGATTGCCAAGCGCGAGCACGTCAACCCCGGCGATCGCCACTTTCGCGCCGCCGTTATCGAGCACGAGTGCCTGCGCTGCGAGGTCATCGTGCACGCCGGTCGCACGGCCGACGCGATTGCCGTAGCCGAGCATCGCGAGACCGACGGGAGGATCGAGCTTTACTCGCGCGGCGCCGGCGTAGAGGGGACTCATGCTAGCTCGATTTTTCGAGGCTCGCTGCCGCGAGGTCAGCGGCTCTGGAAGCCACTTTCCTGGCTGCGGCGATGATGTCGTCAACGTCGCGATCGTCGCCGAGCAGGCATTCGTGCGGTACCGCGACCATCGCGTGCTCGAAGAGTCGTTCGGCGACCGGGCAATCAATCGAGGTCCGCTCGACGTTGGCAGCGCCTGCAAGTTCGCAGGCTTTGCGATAGACGGCAGACTCGCGCGGCAAGAGCGCGGATCGATAAACGGGATCGTTGCCGACGCCGCATGGGATGCCCTCGGCGCGCATCGCGCGGACGAATCGGTTACGCGAGACGCCGAGTGCGGATTCATCGACCAGAAAAACGAACGCGTAGATGACCTCGCGCGTGACGCGTGGATCGCGCGCGATCGGACTAATCCCCTTGATTGCGCCGAGTCCTTCGCGCAGGCGGGCGGCGGCGCGGCTCTTGCGCTCGATCTGTTCGGGAAGGCGCGCGAGTTGCGCGAGCAGAATTCCGCATTGCCATTCCGTCATCCGGTAGTTCGCGCCCATCAGCGGTCCCTCGAAAGTGTCGCCGGGGCGGCGACGCCCGCAATTGATCAGCGACTGGCATCGTTGCTCGAGGTCGGGGTCGTCGGTCGTGATCATTCCACCTTCGCCCGCAGTCATCGGCTTGGTGGACTGAAAGCTAAAGCATCCGAGAGCGCCATGAGTACCGACGCCGCGCCCGCGGAATTGAGCACCGGGAACGTGGGCGCAATCCTCGACGAGCGCAATCGAATGCGCGCGCGAAATTTCCGTGAGCGCGTCGAGATCGGCGAGCGACGCGCCGTAGTGGACGGGAACGATCGCCTTGGTGCGGCGCGTGATCAGCCGCTTGACGCAGTCCGGATCGATGCATGCGTTGGCGGCGCTGACGTCGGCGAAGATCGGACGCGCCATGCATGCGACGGCAGCGTAGGCGGTCGCCGCGAAAGTGATCGCGGGCACAATGACCTCGTCGCCGGCGCCGATGCCGAGCGCCTTGAGCGCGACTTCGAGCGCGCTGGTGCCGGAAGTGGTCGGGATAGCGAAGCGAGCGCCGTGATACGCGGCGAATGCGGCGGCGAACTCGGCAGCCTTGCGATTGGGGCTGGGGAAGCCGCCCCAGTTGGACGAGGTGAGGACGTCGTCGAGCTGCTCACGCTCGCGGGCGTCGAACACCGGCCACGTGGCGAAGGGGCGGGTGCGAAGCGGCGGGCCGCCGAGGATGGCGAGGGTGGAGCGCATCGAACTTAAACGATTACTTTAAGTACTAAAATATCGCATCCTCACCTGCCTCGCTTGCGCCCGGCGGCCGCGGCGCTATTTGCGCGCGACTTCCTGAAGCACCGCAATCTCGGGACGTCCGGCGAGCAGGCCGCCGATTTTTCCGCCGAATGCCTTCATGTGATCGGTCTTGCCGTGGGAATCGAGCGCAGCCTGATCCTGGTAAACCTCGTAGTAGGTGAATTCGGTCGGGTCCTTGGTGTTCTTGTGCAGGACGTAGGCGAGGGTGCCGGGCTCGGAGGTTTTCACCGTCGCGATCATTTCCTTGCCCGCGGCTTCGAACGCGGCTTCGCTGCCGGGCTTCACTTTAAGTTTCGCAATCACAGTAATCGGCATCGTGGGTCTCCTTGAGCGATCGAATTCAACTACCGTCGTATTCGGACGCGCGCTGTTTTTCAAGGCGAATCGATGCGCGGCGCGGCGGCTCTTTCCTCGCAGCGCGCGGTCGGTTAACGGTTAAAAGCCAATTGCGGCGACGCGATGATCGATCACTGCCGGGATCGTGGAGAATAATAAGATGCTTGGTTTCGATTTGACCGACGAACAGCGCGAACTGAAGGAGCTGGCGCACAGGTTTGCCGAACAGGAAATAATTCCTCGCGCGCGCGAATACGACGAGAAGGAAATTTTTCCGGTGGACGTGTGCGAGAAAGCGTTCGCGGCGGGGCTGATGAACTTTGGAGTGCCCAAGGAGCTGGGCGGACCGGGACTCGGCGTGCTCGACACGAGCCTGATCGTCGAGGAGCTGAATTACGGATGCTCGGGAATCTCGAACGCGGTGGGAGCCAACGACCTCGCGACGCTGCCGATTCTAATCGCCGGCAGCGACGAGCAGAAACGGACCTACCTGGGGCAGTTGGTGAAGAAGCTGACGTTTTGCGCGTTCGCGATCACCGAACCGGGCGCGGGATCGGATGTTGCCGCGATGAGTACGGCGTACCGGCGCGAGGGCGACGAGTTCATCCTCAACGGCACCAAGCATTTCATCTCCAATGGCTCGCGCGCGGACTGGTACGTCACGTTTGCCACCTCGGACAAGCGGCTCAAGCACAAGGGCATCTCGTGCTTCGTGTTTCCGTCGAGCGTGGCGGGAATCACGCGCAATCGGATGCACGGGAAACTCGGGCAACGCGCCGCCGACACCGGCGAAATATTTTTCGAGGACGTGCGAATACCCGCCAGCGCGCTGGTCGGACGCGAGGGCGAGGGTTTCAAGTACGCGATGGCGACCTTCGATCACAGCCGGCCCGAGATTGGCGCGATCGCGATTGGAATTGCGCAGCGCGCGCTCGACGAATGCCTCAAGTACTCGAAGCAACGCAGCGCGTTTGGGCAGCCGATCGCAAACTTTCAGGCGATTCAGTTCATGCTGGCCGACATGGCGATCGAAATCGAAGCGATGCGGCTGCTGACCTACAAGGCGGCCTGGCTGGTCGATCGCGGCCACGGCGCCAACACGATTTCGGCCTACGCGAAGGCCTTCAGCGCCGACGCGACGATGCGGATCACGACCGACGCCGTGCAGATTTTCGGCGGCTACGGCTACATGAAGGATTATCCGGTGGAGAAGCTGATGCGCGACGCGAAGCTGCTGCAGATCTATGAGGGCACCTCGCAGATCCAGCGCGTCGTGATCGCGCGCAACCTGCTCAAGGACTGAGCGCGGCGCGCGCGGTCAATTCGCGGGCGCGACGGGATGCGGGATCGGCGGGTCCGGGTCGGCGGGCTCGTCGCCGGTGATCGCGCCGACGTAGTCGCCCTCGTGGTACACGTCAACCCGGCCGGTCGTCGGATCGGGAAATAGATTCCATTCGTCAGGCGGCGGCGCATCAGCGGGCGGCATATACACCACCTGTGCAGGCCCAGCAGGAGCAGGCGGCGGCGTCGCGGAGCACGAGGCGATCGCGATCGACAAGAGCAGGGGGAATGCGGCTCGCGAAATCCTTCTATTCATGGTGCGGCGCTGATTCGCGCAGACAGGACTTAAACTTATCTTGTCGCCGGATGGCACGAATCGCAAGCGGTGCGGCGCGCGCGCCCGCGAACGCTATTTGCGCGGGAGGTCCAGGACTTCGCGGAAGTGATGGATTGTTTTTTCCAGGCCGGGCCGAAGTGCGATATGCGGCTGCCAGCCGAGCACCTTTTTCGCGAGCTCGATGTTCGGCTTGCGGCGGACGGGATCGTCGGCGCGGGGCGGCTTGAGGATCACTTTCGAGGAGCTGGATGAGAGTTCGATGGCGAGTTCGGCCAGTTCCGCGATTGTGAATTCGTCGGGGTTGCCGACATTGATCGGGCCGATGTGAGAGTCCTGATTCATCATGCGCACGAGCGCGTCGATGATATCGTCAACGTAGGCGAACGAGCGGGTGGAAGCGCCGTCGCCGTAAATCTCGAGATCCTCGCCGCGCAGCGCGGCCACGCAGAAGTTGGAAACCACGCGGCCGTCGTTGATCGCCATCCGCGGGCCGTAAGTGTTGAAGATCCGCACGATGCGGGTGTCCACGTTGTTCTGCCGGTGATAGTCCATCATCAGGCATTCGGCCACCCGCTTGCCCTCGTCGTAGCAGGAGCGCACCCCGATCGGGTTGACGTGGCCCCAGTACGACTCGGTTTGCGGATGCTCCTCGGGGTCGCCATAAACCTCGCTGGTCGAGCTGAGCAGGATGCGCGCGTGCACGCGCTTGGCAAGGCCGAGCATGTTGATGGTGCCCATCACGCTGGTCTTGATGGTCTTGACCGGGTTGTACTGGTAGTGCACGGGCGAAGCGGGGCAGGCGAGGCTGAAGATGCGATCGACCTCGAGCAGGATTGGCTCGACGACGTCGTGGCGGATGAATTCGAAATTCCGGTTGCCGAGCAGGTGAATGATGTTGGCGCGCTTGCCGCTGAAGAAGTTGTCGAGGCAGATCACCTCGTGGCCGTCTTTGAGCAAGCGCTCGCATAGATGGGAGCCGAGGAATCCCGCGCCGCCGGTTACCAATGCTCGCACAGTTGTTCTCCCGGGTCAGCGGCGGTTTTCGCGGGCGATGGCGAGAACGGTTTCGATTACGTAGCCGACATCTTCGTCGCTCATCGAGGCGTAGATGGGAAGCGACAGGCAGCGGCTGAAGATGCCTTCGGCGACCGGAAAATCGCCGTTGCGATAGCCGTAGTTGCGCTGATAGTAGTGCATCGTGTGCAGCGGGATGCAGTGCACGGAGCATCCCACGCCGCGCTCGCGCAGTATCTCGACGAACTGATTGCGGCCGAGCTTGAGCCGCTCGGGCCGGATGCGCAGCACGTAGAGATGCCAGGCGTGCTCGATCCCCGGCTCGGAGTAGGCGGTCTGCAGCGCGTCGTCGGCGCGAAACGCCTCGTTGTAGGCGCGCGCGATCTCGCCACGGCGGCGCATGAAGTCTCCCGCGCGCCTGATCTGGGCCAATCCGATCGCGGCGTGCACGTCGGACAGGTTGTACTTGAAACCCATGTCGTGGATTTCGTAGTACCACGAGCCGCTCTTGTCGTAGCGCTTCCACGCGTCCTTGTTCATCCCGTGCAGGCTGGCGACCGCGATTTTTTCGGCCAGCGCGTCGTCGGCGGTGGTGATCATGCCGCCCTCGGCGGTGGTGAAATTCTTGGTCGCGTAGAAACTGAAACAGGTGAGGTCACCGATGGTGCCGACCTTCGCCATCCCGCGCCCGTCCATGTGGCGCGCGGAGCCGGCCGCGTGCGCCGCATCCTCGACAATTTTCAAATTGTAGTTGCGCGCGATTTTGAGGATCCGATCCATGTCGCATGCCTGGCCGGCGAAGTGCACCGGCAGGATCGCGCGGACCCGTTTGTTGGCGCCGCTCTCGAGCGCCTCCTCGATGCGCGCCGGGTTGATGTTGAAGGTGCCGGGATCGACGTCAACGAACACCGGCCGCGCGCCGAGGTAGCCGAGAATCTCGGCGGTCGCGGTGAAGGTGAACGGCGTGGTGATGACCTCGTCGCCCGGACCGATGCCGAGCGCCCATAGCGAAAGATGAAGCGCGCCGGTGCAATGCGAAACGGCCAGCGCGTGCTTCGCGCCCACGTAGCCGGCAAATTCCTGCTCGAAGCGCTTGGCCTTGGGTCCGGTGGTGATCCATCCCGAGCGCAGCGTGTCGAGAACCTCGCGCTCCTCGTCGGGTCCGATAGACGGACGATGAAATGCTACTTGTCGCATGGTGTGTGATTCGGTTGAAATCGGCGCGGTCCCGTTGGTCGAGTCAGTTTTGGAGTATAAGGGATAGGTCAAAAGCGGAGCAAGGCGGAACTCGATGAGGCGCGCAGGATGGGCCGCGGCTGCGGCGGTGGTTGGATGGTACGTGTTCGCGCTGGCGATATTGCATCCGCTGACCGACGCGCCGGTGGTGGATAGCTGGCTGTACGGCTCCGCCGTGCGCCGTTTTCTGCGCACCGGCGAGATCAGGTTTGCCGGCTTCACGCAGGCGATGCCGATCGCGCAGGTGATCTACGGCGCCGCCTGGTCGCGCGCGTTCGGCGCCGACTCGGTGTCGCTGGAAATCTCGGTAGTGACGCTGGCGGTGCTGTGCGGCGTGATGTTCCATGCGCTCGCGATCAAATGCGGAGCGTCGCGATGGCAGGCGCTGGCGGCGACCGGGCTGCTGATCTGCAATCCTTGTTTCACCTTCCTGAGTTTTTCGTTCATGACCGAGATTCCGTTCCTGACGATGCTGGTCGCGGCGCATCTGGCCTTCGCCAACGCCGGCGGACGGCGCGAGCATTTGTGGCTGTGGATAGCGGCGGCGCTGGCGGTGATCGCTTTCCTGATTCGGCCGTTCGGTGCGATGGCGATAGCTGGGTGCGCCGGCGCCGTCCTGCTTTACAATTACAATGCCTGGCGTACCGGAACGCGTCGTTTGAATCGCGCGCGATGGCTTGGGATGCTCGCGCCGTTCGGCGCGGCGCTGGCGGTCTGCACGTTGCTGTGGATCTGGCTGACGGTGCTGGGTCCGAAGCCATGGGACCTGCAGCTTGAGGAAAATCGCTTCCACTACATTTTCCTTGTGCCGCTGGCCAACTACCTCCGCGCGGGCGTGCTCGGTCCGGTCCTTTACCTGGGCATGGTGCTGTCTCCGCTTGCGATTCTACAGTTGGCGATGCCGCGATGGCGCCGGGTGGCGTTGGGCGGCGCTGGAATCTTCGCTGCCGCGCTGATCCTGATGTGGATGGACAATCGGTTGCCCGTGACGCCGGAGTGCAGTTGTTTCGGCGGGTGGCGCAACGTGCTCATACTGCGCGGGGATTTGAATCGTTTTTCGTGGGATGGAGACTGGCAATACGCGTTCTTGACGCTGGCAAGTTTTGGCGCGGCCGGATTTATCGCCGCGTTCGCGGAAATCTTCAGAACCCTTTCACGGGCGGCTGCTGCGATTGTGATTGCCGCGATAATTTATTGGACGGCGACTATCCCGCTGTGGTTTTACAACGACCGCTACTACCTGGTGATGGTCCCGGCCGGCGCAATCGTGCTGGCGCTTGCACCGCTGCCTCGAAGCAGGATGGTCAAGGCGGCAGGATTGGCGATGACGCTCGCGATGGGCCTGATGTCGCTCGGCGGAACGTATGCCTATCAGCGCGGGATGCAGGTAATCCTCGCAACGCGCAACCAACTGGAACGCGAGGGAGTTGTGCGCTCGGCGATCGATGCCGGCTACGCGCTCAACGGCGAAGACCTCTATCGCTATCCCAGGCATGGGATCGAAACGATGCAGCTCGAAGCTGGAATCCCGATGATCACGTCGGCGAAAGTGGATGAATACACGATTGCGAGCGGGCCTGTCGCCGGCACGCAGTTCGTGCGGCGGCTTAAATGGCCGGGGCCGTTCGGCCTGGGCCATCGCTACTTTTACCTGGTGAAAAAGCGCGCCGCGGCGGGCAACGGCAGCAATTCACCGGGCGCGCCAACAGCCGCCCCGGCGCCGCGCAACTAGCTGGCGCTGCCGGGGACCGGTCCCGGCATCACGTAGGTCGGGACGCCGCTTTTCTGCTCGACAGCTTTTTCGAGCTTCTGCATATCGACCTGGTCGGTAATTCCCAGCCGGTCGGCTTCCTTCTGCGCGTACGCCCACAGGCCCGCGTAACGGCCGTAGAGATCGTCGTGGACCTCGACGTAGAGCGAGTCGCCGCGCCATCCAAACTTCACCGGCTGATAGACGAACCTCCCGGGCGTGCCGATTTTCACCTTGTTGAACAGGCGCTCGATGTCCTCGGGATACAGCCGGACGCATCCGTGGCTGACTTCCATGCCGACGCCCCACGGCACGTTGGTGCCATGCAGGGCGTACTGGGGCAGAGTCAGTTCGATGCGGTAATGGCCCAGCGGATTATCGGGATCGTCGCCGGAGACAACATGCTCGGCCTCGCCGTCACGCTCGAGATGTTCCTCGTAGATGTCCTCGGGCACCACCCAGGTCGGGTTGTGGGTCTTGCCGCGGACCGTAAAATCTCCGACCGGCGTTTTCCAATCGAAACGTCCCAGCCCGACCGGGAACGTGTACACCACCGACGGCCTGACTCCGCCCGCAGAGTGCTTCTTGCCGGTGACGAACTTGGCGGGCGTGACCTTGTCCTTGCGATGGAGCGGTCCGGTCGGCGACGGAAAATAATAGTACAACCGCATCTCGGGGATGTTCAGCACGATTCCCACGTGCGGCGTATCGGGCAGGATGTGCTCGTCGGGCAGAACGATTTGCCTGCCGACCGGGGGGCCCCACCAGTCGATTCCGCCATTTGCGTTGGAAATTTCCTTGGCCGTCACCCCGAACCATCGCCCGACGTCGAGCAGCGTGTCGCCCTTCTGGATCTGGTACGTAATGAGATTGCCGATGATGTCGTCCTTGCCGCGGGGAAGCGGGTAGGCATAGAGCGGGCGACGCTCGAACTCGGCTTCGGTCCACGCGCCATTGGCGGCCGGGATCGCGACCAACGCGACGAGGAGCAGGGCGGGGAGAATTCGAATCGCGATGTCAATGAAGCGCTTCATAAACTCCCGGGCAAGGCGAACGAAGATCCGCGCGAACGATTCGGATGCGGGGCGGCGTGGTCGCATTCAGTAGAATGATAGCGGCCCGATCAGTCCGCAAGCAACCGCAGGTTCGCGAACTTCAGCACCAACAGCTTGATTCCGCCGCGCTCGAAATTAACCCACGCCTTGGCGCCGTCGCCGCGCCCCTCGCGCCGGCGAACGATTCCGCGGCCGAAGGTCGGATGGATCACGCGCGCGCCGGTTGAAAAGCCATCGCCGCCGGGCCCCGGATCGTCGTCGGGCAACTGGCTGTCAGCGAAATCGACGTAGGACTCGCGCGGCGACAGCGGGCGTATCGGCGAGGTCTCGCGAGCGGGCGCGATACGCCGAATCAGGGCGCCATCGACTTCGCGCAAGAATCGCGATTGACGCGACTCCTGGCGCACGCCGTAGATTTCGCGCGAGAGCGTGTTGGTCAGATAGAGCAACTGCCGCGCGCGCGTCATGCCGACGTAGCACAGGCGGCGCTCCTCCTCGACTTCCTCGTCGATGCCGGCCGCGCGGCTATGCGGAAACAGGCCTTCCTCCATCCCGGCCATAAACACGATTGGGTATTCGAGGCCCTTGGAGGTGTGCAGCGTCATCAGCGCCGCGCGTCCGCCGCTGGAATCGATCTGCTCGGTGTCGCTGACCAGTGCGATCCGCTCGAGGAATTCGGACAAACCGCCGCCGGACTTTTCGGCGTCGAAGGCGCTGGCCGCGGAGAGCATCTCGGCGAGATTTTGCTTGCGTGCCGGCGCGTCGTCGAGCGTATCGAGGTACGCCTCGAAACCACTGTGCGCCACGACTTCCTCGACAATCCCGCGGACGCTCATGCCGGGCGCGCGCGCGCTGAGATCATGCATCCACGAATAGAGCATCCCAGCTTGCTTGGCGATTCTGAGCGCGACCTTGGAGCAGGTCTCGAGCCGGCCCATCGCCTCGAATGCCGGGATACGCTCGCGCGCGGCCAGTTCGGCAATCGCCTCGAAGGACTTCGCGCCAATTCCGCGCGGCGGCGTGCCGACCATTCGTTCGAGGCTGACGGCGTCGGCTGGATTGGCGATCACGCGCATGTAGGCGAGCAGATCCTTGACGTCGCGCTGCTCGTAAAAGCGCACGCCGCCCACGACGTAGTAGGGGATTCGCCGCCGCACAAGAGCCTCTTCGATCGCGCGCGACTGGGCGTTGACCCGGTAGAAAACCACGACCTCGGCGGCTCTGAATCCGCCCGCGCCTGTCAGCCGCGCAATCTCGAGCGCGATAAAGTCGGCCTCGTCGCGCTCGGTGACGCCGGTGAAGCAGGTGACCGGCTCGCCGGCGCCGTTTTCGGTCCACAAGTTTTTGACCTTGCGCTCGGTGTTGTTGCGGATGACGGCGCCCGCCGCGGCAAGGATGGTTTTCGTCGAGCGGTAGTTTTGCTCGAGCTTGAAAATCTGCGCGGCCGGGTAGTCGCGCTCGAAATCGAGGATGTTGCGGATGTCGGCGCCGCGCCAGCGGTAGATGGATTGATCCTCGTCGCCGACCACGCACAGATTTCCCGATCGCGCGGCGAGCGCCTTGACGATCAAATACTGGACGCGATTGGTGTCCTGGTACTCATCGACCAGCAAATGCGCCGCGCGCCGCTGCCATTTCTCGAGGATTTCGGGAAAGCGCTCGAACAACAGCCAGGTTTGCAATTGCAAATCGCTGAAGTCCATCGCGTTCATCTCGCGCATCCGCTCCTGGTAGAGCCGGTAAATCTGCGCGATCGAGGCCTCGCGCCCGGGCTTGGCGCGCGCCTGCATTTCGTCGGGCGTGACCGCCTCGTTCTTGGCCTGCTCGATTCGTGCGCGCGCAAGTTCGAGCGGCGGCGAGTCGGCCAGCGCGGCGTCGCCGAGCACCTGGCGAATCGTGGCCAGCGAATCGCCTTCGTCGAGGATCGAAAAATTGCGGTCGTAGCCGAGCGCGTGGCCTTCCTGGCGCAGAATTCGCGCGCACGCGGAATGAAAGGTGCTGACCCACGGGATGCGCGCGTAGTTGCCGTCACCGAGCAGCGATATGACGCGCTCGCGCATCTCGTTGGCCGCCTTGTTGGTGAATGTGACCGCCAGCATCTCGGCGGGCGACGCCTTGCGCTCGGCCAGGATGTGGGCGATACGGTAGGTCAGCGCGCGGGTCTTGCCCGAGCCCGCGCCGGCCAGGATGAGTATCGGGCCGCCGGGCGCAAGCA
>NZ_DATCTO010000101.1 GCF_036567905.1 Candidatus Binatus sp. | reverse complement strand
GCGCCAACGGCGCGCGGCCTTAATACTGAAAAGATGGAGTGGGGAAACGTGGCGGGATGGGCCGCTGCTTTCGTCGCCTTTGTGGCGGTCAACGCGAGCACCATCCAATGGCTGCTGAAGCGGCGCGACGAGCAGCATCAGCGCGACTCCGGCCGCGTTGACGAGCTGGAAAAACAGTTGACTGACTTGCGCGTGAATCTGCCGCTGGAGTACGTGCGGCGCGAGGACTGGATCAGGTTCAGCGGCACGCTGGACGCGAAGCTGGACGCGATGCGCGAAGAAATGCGCGAAGATATCGCAGAGGTAAAGGAAAGGCTGTATGCCGGACGCAATTGATCTCGAACAAAAACGCCGCGAGGAAGCGCGATGGCGGGTGCTGCGCGTCGTCGACGCGGGACGCCCGATAGCAGTCTCCGAGCAGATAATCTGGCGCGTGCTCGCCGACATCAAGCTCTCGCTGTCGCTCAATGCCGTGCGCCGCGAGCTCGCCTATCTGCGCGACTTAGGGTTGCTCGAACTCGAAGGCGAGGGCGCGGAAACCTGGTTCGCGAAACTCACCGCCAGCGGCGTTGACGTCGTCGAGTACAACTTCCCGTCTCCCGCCGGCGTCGCGCGCCCGCGCAAGTATTGAGGAGCGGCGCGATGAAGGATAAGAAGCGCGCGAAAAAAAGCGAGCCCGGCGGCAAGCCGAAACGGGTGCCGTTCCGGCATGTGCCTGCGAAGACGTGGAAGATGAAGGGGATGCCCACGGATTTGAAGGAGCAGTTCGACGCCTTGATCGGCGACGGCACCTTCCATACGTCGTCGCAATTGAAAAAATGGCTGGGGGACAATGGCTTCGAGATATCAAGCAGGTCGATCCGCCAATATGGGGAGAATTTCGAGCGGCGCCTCGACGCAATCCGGATGGCGACGGAACAGGCGCGAATCGTTTGCGAGGAATTCAAAGACGACGACGCGAAGATGCAGACCGCGCTGCTCAGGCTGGTGCAGACGCGCCTGTTCGAACTCCTGGCCGTCGCCAACGAGAAGCCGGGGCCCAGGAAGCGCGGCAGCGCGAAGATCGAGCCGGCGAAGATCGCGCCCGTGAATATCGCGGCAATGGCGCGCACCGTGTCGGGACTGGTGAAGGCCGAAACCGAGCATCAGAAATGGGCCGAGCACACGCGCGAAAAAGTGGCGGCGGTCGAGCAGAAGGTCGAGGACGCGCGCGCCAAGGGCCTGAGCAAAAACGCCGCCGATCAGATCAGATCCGTCTTGATGGAGATTTAGAGCACAATGAGCGCACGCCGCCGTCCGCCTCTCCCGCTTCCTCTCCCTGTCAGGGGAGCCTTGCGTAACCCGATCGCCGCATTATTTCCTCTCCCTGTTAGGGAGAGGATGGAGGTGAGGGTCCTTATCCAGCGCGCCCTGTTTCCCGTTCTTAATACCAGCCTCCCGTGCCCACGGGCGCGCGATTCAGGATTCTTTCCTGCCTCATTCTGCCTTCGAACCGCCGAGGAATGCGTCAATCGCCCTGAGAACTTCGTCAACGTCTGCGAGCACCTGGTTGTTCCAGAATCGAAGGACCCGGTAGCCGTGCCCGTTGAGAAACGAGGTGCGGGTATTATCTTCGCGAGTCTGCTCAGCATGTTGAGCGCCATCGAGTTCGATGATCACGCGCCGTTCAGTCGAGCAAAAGTCAGCGAAGTACGGCCCAATCGGGAATTGACGGCGAAACTTGGCGTCGCGCATCTGGCGGGCTCGCAGATAGTGCCACAGGATTCGTTCCGCGTCGGTCTGTTCGTGCCGCAGCCGTCGCGCGTTCTGCTGGGGCGCTTCAATCGGGCGCATCGTTTCGACTGTTCGCTATCTGGCGAAGAAGCACAAGTTGCCCGCTCCGTCTCTCCATTTCCTCTCCCTGTCAGGGGAGCCTTGCGCAACCCGATCGCCGCATTATTTCCTCTCCCTGTTAGGGAGAGGATGGAGGTGAGGGTCCCTATGCAGCGCGCCCTGGTTCCCGTTCTTAATACTGGCTACCCGTGCCCACGGGCGCGCGATTCAGGATTCTTTCCCTTCCGACTTGCCCGGTCCGTTTCCCCATTTCCTCTCCCTGTTAGGGAGAGGATGAAGGTGAGGGTCCCTATGCAGCGCGCATCTTCAAAGCGCGATTCAGGATTCTGCTCTTTCCCACCGCGTGGAGTAGCTAATGAATGAACCACTCTCAATACTACTTCCATATCAGCGCCGATGGCTGGCCGATCAATCGCAAGTCAAGGTCAGCGAGAAGTCGCGCCGAATAGGCATTACCTGGACCGAGGCTGCCGATCGCGCGCTCGGCGCCGCCACCGGCGGCCGCGCCGGAATCGACGGATGGTATATCGGCTACAACAAGGACATGGCGCTCGAGTTCGTCGAGGCCGCCGCGCGATGGGCGCGGCGCTTCAATCGCGCGGCGGCGGCGATCGAGGAAATTGTTCTCGCCGACGAGCGCGCCGACATCCTGGCCTACCGAATCCGCTTCGCCTCCGGGCACAAAATCGTGGCGCTGTCGTCGCGGCCGTCGAATCTGCGCGGCAAGGACGGCTGCGCGGTGATCGACGAGGCCGCGTTCCATGAAGACTTGGCCGGCCTGCTGAAAGCGGCGCTGGCGTTTACCATGTGGGGCGGACTGGTGCGGATAATTTCAACTCACAACGGCGCCAACAATCCCTTCAACGAACTAATCAGTGAGATTCGCGCCGGCCGGCGTCCATACTCACTTCATCGCACGACTTTCGACGACGCACTAGCCGACGGACTATACAGAAAAATCTGCGAACAGAGCGAAACCGAATGGAGCGAGGAAAAACAACGCGAGTGGCGCCAGCAGATTGTCGATTACTACGGCGACAACGTCGGCGAAGAACTGTTCTGCATCCCGCGCGCCTCGTCGGGCGCCTACCTGAGCTCGGTCTTGATCGAGGCGCGGATGAAGGCCGGTATCCCGATACTGCGATGGGAAATGCCGGCGGAATTCTCGGGCCGCCCGGAAGCGGAGCGCTGCTCGGAGACGCAGGCGTGGTGCGAGGACAACCTGGCGCCCGTAATCGCGGCGCTGGATCGGTCGCTGGCAAGCTTTTTCGGCGAGGATTTCGGGCGTTCGGGCGACTTGACGGTGATCTGGCCCCTCCAGATCGCCCACGACCTGACGCGGCGGACGCCGTTTGTGGTCGAGCTGCGCAATATCCCCTTTCGAAACCAGGAGCAGGTGCTCTTCTATGTCGCCGACCGGCTGCCGCGATTCACCGCGGGCGCGATGGACGCGCGCGGCAACGGACAGTACCTCGCCGAGACCGCGGCCCAGCGCTACGGCGCCCGAATCGTGCAGGTGATGCTCTCGGAGTCGTGGTACCGCGAAAATATGCCGCGCTACAAGGCCGCGTTCGAGGACGGCACCATCGAGATTCCCAAGGATGCGGACGTGCTTGCCGACCATCGCGCGATCGTGCTCGAGCAAGGCGTGGCAAAGATCGCCGAGCGGCGCGCCGGCGCCGACGGCAAGGGACGCCACGGCGACTCGGCGATGGCGGCGGCACTGGCGTTCTTCGCGTCGCGCGCGGACCCCGGGCAGATCGCGTACATCCCGGCGCTTGTGCCAGGCAAGCGCGACAACTTCGACCGGCGGATCGATCCATTCGGCGCGCCTCCGGCGGAAGACGGTCTGGTCGGCGCCCGTGTGCGTGGATTCTGAACACCCATGAATAGCTACTGGCGATGGAAATGCGAAGAATGCGGTTATGAGTTTATACTCGCGCTGATTCGTCTTCCCCAAGCGTGCCATCGATGCGGCGGCGAATGGTTTTTGAAAATCGGCGAAGCCGCATTCAAAGAACACAGATCTGACTAGCTCAACTTTCAACTGGAGACTAACCAATGAAACTCTATGATGCCTACGGACGCGAAGTTGATACAGGAATGTTGCGCGAAGAGCAGGCAGCGCCGACGATGGCGGGAGTGCGAAATATATATTCCGTGATGCATCCGTCGATCGGACTGACCCCGGAACGATTGACGGGAATCCTCCAACAAGCCGAGTTCGGAGATCCGTTTCTGTATCTGGAGCTGGCCGAGGAGATGGAAGAAAAGGACCTGCATTATCTGGCCGTGCTCAGCACGCGCAAAAATGCGGTCGCGCAACTGGACCTGGTGGTGCGGGCGGCGTCGAACGGGTCCGAGGATCAACGCGCCGCGGCGATGGTGCGCGAGATGATCGCCGACGGCCCGCTCCAACTCGACAGCGTGCTGTTCGACGTGCTCGATGCGCTGGGCAAGGGATTTTCGGCAACTGAAATTATCTGGGATACCTCTGGGCGCGAATGGTTTCCCGCGCAATTGAAATGGCGCGACCCGCGCTGGTTCGCGTTTGACTGGATATCGGGCGAAGAGATACTGGTGCGCACCCTGAACGGCCAGGCAATCCCGGTCCAGAGCGAAACGCAGACGCGATTACCGACCCATTTCGGCGGCGACGGAATATATGCGTCGGTGCGCCGCGGAATAGGAATACAGCCGATGACGGCGCCGCTGGCGCCCTACAAGTTTGTGACTCATTTTGCAAAGGCGAAAGCCGGTCTGCCTATACGAGGCGGGTTGGCGCGCGCCGCCGGGTGGGCATACCTGTTCAAGAACTACGTACTAAAGGACTGGGTAACGTTCACCGAAGTATTCGGGCAGCCTCTTCGAGTAGGCAAATACCATCCGGGCGCGTCGGAACAGGACAAGCAGGCACTACTGCAGGCGGTATCGAAAATAGGCACTGATGCGGCCGCGATAATGCCGGAGTCGATGGTAATAGAGTTTACCGAGGCGCATCAGAACGGCAGCGCGGAGTTGTATCAGAAATTTTGTGAGTATCTGGATGCGCAAGTGAGTAAAGCAGTGCTCGGGCAGACACTGACTACCGAGATGCCTGCTTCAGGAGGATCGCGAGCGGCGGCTGAAGTCCACGAGGGCGTGAGACGCGACATCCTGAATGCGGACGCGAAACGATTGGCGGCGACACTCGCGCGCGATTTGGTTCGGCCGATCGTCGAGCTGAACATGGGGCCGCAGGCGCGCTATCCGAAGATCGAATTGGGGCTGCCGGACGACGGCGACGTGAAAGTGTTCGCGGAGATCGTCGCGATGCTGGCGGATCGGGGACTGCGCGTTGGACAGAAGACGATTCTGGACAAGCTGGGGATCGCGGAGGCGAGCGCGGGCGAGCCGGTGCTGGAGGCGTTGGCGTACGGGAGGGGGGAGGAGTAGCAGGGGGGCCGGTCCCCTGCTATTGCCGGCGACGGAGGCGGTCTTTGATGGTTTTGCGCAGCGCGCGGCGGCGATGTTTCATCTCGAGCAGGATGTCGTCGTAGATAAATTTGCGGATGGCGAAGCCGGAGCCGGGGAATCGAATCGCATGGTCACCCGGCCGGCGGAGATAGCGAAAGACCTGCACGCCGTTCCACCAGGTGGGCGAATGATTGCCGGGCGTGCGCAAATCGAGGATGAGTTCGAACGAGGGCAGGGCGCGCGCGACGAGGTCGTTGGCGGAACGAGCGGCGCGTTTGTTGGTGTCGTCGATGATGACGAGAGCGTCGTCGGCGAGCTGGGGGAGTGCGAGCGCGACACCGTCATATTGATCGCGAAAGGAATGGCCGCCGTCATAGAAGTAGGCGCCGATGCGTGCGGGGCGCCATGGCGCGGCGGCAAGGAAATCGCGGAAGTCCATGTCGTGGAAGGTGACCTGGCCGGGTGCGGTGTGCGCGTCGAGCGTGCGGCGGAGCGCTTCGGCGGCGCCGTCGAACTGCGAAAAATTGTCGCATGCGAAGATGCGCGCGTGCGGGTTGGAGGCCGCGGCGCCAACGAGGCTGGCGCCTTTGTAGCATCCCACCTCGACGTAAACTTCGCCCTGATCGAGAGAGGCGACGGCGCAATTGAGGAGTCGCAGCTTGTTCTCGGTGGCCATTCCGGGAATTTCGCCGAGGATGTGCGAGAGAGAGCGGTTGGCGGGATGGCGCGAACGAGCGAGGCGGCCGGCGTCGTCGAACTCGGGCCATTGCGCACGGCATCGCTCGAGGAAAGCGTCAAAGTGCATCTTTTTTTAGAAAAGTTGATCGGGCTGCGAGAGTTTTTTCGATGGTGGTCACGTTTTGCAGAGCCGCGATTTATCACCAGTACATCGCAGGGCCCATCGGACCGACGAGACCCATGCCGTATGGATTGAACATCTCTTCCTGCATGTTCATATCCTCCATCTGCTGGGCTTCGAGGGCTTGCTGGGAGATCTCGGCTTCCTTCGCCTGGAACTGTTCGTTGAGTTTCAACTTTTCGTACTGCTGATAATCCTCCTCGCTGCCGATGTACATACATTTGCAATGGTACGGATCGGCCATGTAGTAGTGCAGGTCGCCGGTCTTGCCGACATAGTAATCAACCTGGAGCGGAGCGAGCGACTCGAGGTGCTTTTGGCGCTCGGGAGTGTCGGCGAGGAGCATCCTGAAGCCGGCTGCGGAGAGCATCGGTTCGATCTGCTCGGCCTGTTGCTCGGGAGTCGGCGGTTGAGGCTGGAGCGAGCCGCAGCCGAAGAGCGCAGCCGAAAACGTGGCGATCAAAAAGGCGACGGCGACGGAAGTTGAAGGGTGTTGGCGCATTGGTTCCTTGGGCAGAGAAAAGAGCGGGGTGGCCATCGCGGGCCACCCCTGGTGAAGAGTCGTTCAGGGAACGGAGCCGGTCGTGTTTCCATTGGCGTCGAACAACGTAAACGCGCCGGCGCCGTCAGCATTGAGGGTGACCGAGGCGCGGGTCTTGCCGTCGGCGCCAAGCAGTGCGAGGCCGGGCAATCCGTCGGGCGTCACGTCGAGACCGAGGCGCGCGTGGTGCTGATCGGCCAGGCGCAGCGTGGGAGCGCCGCTGGTCGCCACGATGATCGAGGCGCGCGGAATGCCGGCCTTGTCCAAGAGGTCCAGACCGGACTGGCCGTCGGTAGCGACGCCGAGGGTGGCTTGCGGCAGCGCGTTGGCATTGTAGAGCACAACGCGGGCGACGCTGTTGGCGAGTCCGACTTCGATTCGCGGCTTGCCGTCGCGGCCGAAGATACCGAGCGCCGGGGCGCCATCGGAGCCGACGCCGAGCCCGGCGCGCAAGGTGCCGGTGCCATCGAAGACGCCGAGTTGTGCGACGCCTTTGCTGGTGACGCTGAACTCGCCGCGCGATTTGCCCTTGGCGTCGACCAGCATGAACTTCTGCGCGGTGATCAGCTTGGGGGCTGCGGCGGCGTCAACGGCGCGAGCGGCAAAAATATGGCCGGACACTGCTCCTCCGACGAGCGCGGCGGCGAGAGTCAGGGTCACAAACCCGATTCGCTCTTTGATGGTCATGGTCGCGGTCTCCTTTTCAGTACCGATGGCTGGGCGGTTTTCGACAAGAACATTAGCAGGCTTGAAGGGGCGGTTACAAAAGCAGCAGGGCTGAGCCCTGCACCCAATGTTAAGGCCGCGCTCCGTTGTCGCGCGCGGCATGAAGGAAGAATCACCTGCGCGGTGGGCGGCAGGGGCTGCGGCCCCTGCACCCGCAGTGAGAAGACGCGAAAATCTGCGCAGCGCATCTTTCCGCGACTACGCGAGTAGGGGGTGACCCCTGCACCCAGTATTAAAAAAAAAGATGCGGGCTTCGCCCTGTTAGAACGGGTCAGGGGGAGAGACGTCGTTTCTGGTTCTGGTTCGATGTCGCGGCTTGTGTTTTTGAAGTCATGTTTTGCGCGTTAATTTCCTCGCCCTGTTAGGGCGAGGATGAAGGTGAGGGTCCTTATACAGGGCGCCCTGTTTTCCTTTCTTAATACTGGCCTCCCGTGCCAACGGGCGCGCGATTCAGGATTCTGCCTTTGCCCAGAACGCGCCTCGTGTTCGCGCAAAGCTCTGCTAACGCGGCGGATGCGTCAGTCCGTCTTGATGAATCCGGCCGGGACGGCAGCCGCGACTAGCAGCAACATCCATCCGGCGAATAGCTGAATTAGCGAATAGACTTCAAATATCCAGTACAGGGAATCGCAGTGCCATTTCTCGCTCAGCCGCCAGTGCGACTTCTGGCCGAGATCGAAGGGGGAAATGACATCGAGCGAGTACACGGAAGCGTGGAACCGCGGATAGTAGTACGGCAGCGGGGTCTTCACTGTTTGGTCCGACTCGTAAGCCTCCTGGTCTGACGGCACCATCACGCGGACTGAGGGCCAACGAGCGACCGAGAACACGAGGGTTCCCAACAGCACTAGTATCGCCATCCCGAGGAACGCCCGCCACGGTTCGTATCTGTAACCCACAGCGAGATACAGAATCCAGCTTCGGAACTTGCCCCACCAGCCGAGATCGCCATGCTTGTACAAGTCCTTCTGCTTGGCGATGGCAACTTCCGCGACCTGATGCTCATGGCCCATCCGCTGCAAGACAGCGATTAACTGCTCGTATGGCTGGGGACGAAACCCGAGTTCGTCCGGCTGCCTGCGCAGCCACTCAAGCCTTGTCTTCGCATCCGTCGGACCGTCAGTTATGCGGTCATAGACGAAGCCATCGAGAATCAACCGTCCCTTCTCCGGCCAGCTAGCCTCCTCATCGGCCAACGCCCCCACAATCGCATTGGTCAAGTCCAAGGATGGCTTCCATTCCTTGTTTGGAAAGTCCGGATTGGAATCCTTGTGGATGTTTCGCCAGAAGAATGTCCCCGTGATTTGGGCGCTATCGAGATTTAACGCGTCCAGCCAGGCGTCATCGACCTCGAGTCGCCCCGTGATTTCTGCGCCAGGCAGCCTAACCTCGCCCTCGGCAACGAATTTGTCGCGCAGGAAGACGTTGCCGTGCACATTGATGCCGTCGGCGCTCAAGGCGTTCCCAATCGAATTCTTGAATGTTCCGCCTCGCGCAGTTAGATCGCCGCCGATGGTCGCGCCGAGCAGCCGCACCGTACCCTCAGCGCTGAAGCCGTTCCTCAGGAAAACGGTGCCCGTCACCTTGATGCCGTCGGCGTTCAGGGCGTACCCGTTGGAATTTTTAAATCTTCCGCCTTCGGCATCCAGGTTGCCCCCGATGGTCGCGCTGGGCAGCCGCACCCCGCCCTCGGCATGGAAACCGTTCCTCAGAAAGAGGCTGCCCTCCAACTTAAGCCCATCGGCACCTATCGCTCCCGTCCAACTGCCGTTTAGATTTAGCAGCGGCATCTTCGCCCATTTCAGGTCAAGGTCCTGTTCCAAACGGCATCTGAACAGGGCGAAAGAAAAGGGTACGTTGGTAAAGCTGAGGTCGAGAGCTCCCGTAATCCGGGCGCCCAGAATCTGGATGCCTCTTGGATCGACCTGCTCGCGGGCCTCGCGATCGACGCAGAGCCAGCGGATCAGATCGGCGCGAACGTTGCGCGACGCGGGCCATGTGTCGGCCTTCTCCGGGTCGCTGCCTCCGCCGAGATCGATGCATTTCGCCTCGGTCCCGTCGGAAGCGGCCCGCACCACCCTTTCTTCGGCCTCGGACAAGGGCGGGTCCGTAAACTTCAGCCGCGCCAGATCCTCCAGTTTGCCCACTCGCTCCCCCTTCACCGGCTATTGTCTAGCCTCCCTCGCCGCATAACGCGATAGCGCGCGAGATCCTTGGCTGCGCTCAGGATGACTCAAAAAAGCGAGCGGCCGCAGGTGTCATTCTAGAGCGAAGCGAAGAATCCCGGAGCCGGGGTTCCTTCGGCTTCGCTCAGGGCAGGCTCCTCGGCGTCGCTCGGGATGACACAAAGAAAGTCGGTCCTCGATGATCCATGAAAGTTTGCATGCGCGGCAGAACCCTCAGCTATCGGCCGCAAGGCGGCCGGCCTCCTCTCCGGCGTGAAATAAGGGGTGAGGAAATTTCAGAAGGGAATCGAAGTGATGTGGAACGCTACATCCTGACCTGGGCGAAAAATCGGAGGTAAGAGTGGAAAATCGGTGCTTTGGAGCACCTTAATAGCGTTCGACGAAGCATGAAGTGGGGCTGTCGTGTTGATAACTTGTGGATACGCAGTTAACACCCAGTTAACACACAGCCGGACCCCACCTCCTGTCTAACCTCCTCATCACCCAGCATAGCCGGAAGGCGCAGGTCATAGCTGTCGCAAGGAGAGCGCGTGCGCCCTAGTTTGCGGACTGGCGGGACAGTATTGCCGGCGGCTTTTGCGGCCGCACTGTGGCTTGCGACAATGGGCGGGGTTTTGCGCGCGGGAGTCGGCGCGCTGAGCGCGGTCCGTGTGCTGGGGCAAATCGATTTCATCAAGACCGCGGTGAACTTTGTCGATCCGATCGGAATGCACGCGCCGGCGGGAGTGGCGATCGACCAGTCGGCCGGCCACGTGCTGGTGGCGGACACGCAGAACAATCGAGTGCTGGGATGGAAGAGCATCGCGGCGTTTGTATCCGGTGGCGCGGCAGACCTGGTGATGGGGCAGTCTGATTTCAATTCATCGGGATGCAATCAAAGTGCGCCCGCGCCGGACGCGACGCGGCTGTGCCAACCGATCGGAGTCGCGGTTGACGGATCACATAACGTGTATGTCGGCGATACGCTGAACAACCGGGTGTTGGTATTTGCAGATCCGTTTGCGGCGCTTTCCAGTACAAATCAAGCGAACGATTTTGCAGCTTTCGCGGTATTGGGGCAGGCCGGGAGCTTTTTCACGAACGCGAACGGCCTGAGCGCCGACAGTCTAAACGGTCCGCAGGGCGTGGCGGTCGATGCGAACGGCGATCTGTTCGTTGCCGACGCGGGTAATAATCGGGCGCTGGTGTTTTTCTCTCCGATTCCGATGAGCAACGTGAGCGGGCCGCCGGGGAATTTCGGCGACGCGACGGCGGACGTGGCGATTGGACAGCCCAACCTGGTCAGCGGAGCTTGCAACCAGGGCGGTATCGCGACTCTGACGACGCTGTGCATGGCGCGTTCGCTGTTTTTCGGGGTTGGGATTGCGGTCGATGGCAGCGGCAATCTCTACGTCGCCGACACGCAGAACGATCGGGCGCTGGAATACAATGGCCCGTTCGGCTACGGGCAGACCAACAATCAAACAGCCGACCTGGTTTTCGAGGGCAACAACCTGGCGCAACCGTCGGGGGTCGCAGCCGATTCGAACGGGAATTTTTATGTTTCATCGGAGCCTCACAACCAGGTGTACGAGTACACCCAGCCGGTCCTGCTGGACACGGCGGCACTGCTCAACCTGACGATCGGGCCCGGCGCGCAGAATCCAAATGCCGGGACGCTTCAGTTCCCGATGGGGCTGGCGATCGACGCGGCCAACAATCTCTATGTTGCCGACCAGGCGAACAACCGGGTGCTGGAGTTCAATGAGGGCGGTGCGCCGGCCAATAAGAGAGCCAACGGCGCGGGCGGGCAGATCGATCTGTTGCACAACGCGCCGAACCAGGTCGATGCGGCAGGCGAGAGCGCGCCGGGCGGAATCGCGGTGGACGCGTCGTCGGACCCGCCGCATCGCCATCTATACGTCGCCGACAGCGCGAACAATCGCGTGCTCGGATGGAATGACGTGTCGTCGCAGGTCAGTGCGCAGCCGGCGGATATCGTTTTTGGACAGCCCGACCTTTACTCGTACAAGTGCAATGACGGGGTGGCGGGAGGCGACGTTGGCGGGCTCGGCCCGGACAGTCTGTGCGGTCCGGAGCGCATGGCAGTCGATCAAAAGGGAAATCTGTACGTGGCGGATTCGCGCAACAATCGCGTGCTGGTGTACAACACGCCGTTCAACCCGGCCAGCGGCGAGCCGGGCGCGGGCGACGCGTCGGCGGATTTCGTTTACGGGCAGGGCGGGGCCTTCACGACCAGGAACTGCAATCTCAACGGCGCGAGTGCGACGAGCTTGTGCAATCCGGCGGCGGTGGCGCTCGACGGCGCGGGCAATATCTATATTGCGGACGCGTGGAACAATCGCGTGCTCGAGTTCGCGAAGGCCGGCAATCCGCCGGTCGCGTCGGATGCGCTTGCGAATCGGTCCTACGGACAGGGGGCGGTGTCTGATTTTTCCGATACGCAATGCGCCGACGGCGTGGGGCATGATCCGCCGCCAAGCAATCACGGGATGTGCAACCCGGGCGGCGTGGCGCTGGATATGTCGGGGAACCTGTTTATTGCGGACACGAGCAACAACCGGGTGATCGAAATCGACGCGCCGCTTGCGGGTATGCAGAACGCGACGCGGGTGTTCGGTCAGGCGGGCGACTTCACGGCGTCGGGATGCAATCAAGGCGGGTCTTCGGCGCCGGGCGCATCGACATTATGCGCACCGGCGGGATTGATGCTCGACGTGCTCGGCAACCTGTGGGTGGCCGACGTGAGCAACGATCGGGTACTCGAGTACGATGCGCCATTGGGCTCGGACAGCGCGGCGGCGATGGTGATCGGACAGGGCGACGGCGGCAATTTCACGACCGCGGGATGCAATCGGGGAATTGCGCCGGGCGACTTGAACGGAGTTGGCGCGGACAGCCTGTGCTCGCCCGGCGCGGTGGCGGTCGATTCGAATATCGATCTCTACGTGGCGGACACGAGCAACAACCGATCGTTGGTCTATGACGGGATAATCGCGACGCCCACGGCGACTCCGACGCCGACCGCAAGCGCGACCGGCACACCTTCGCCGACCCCGACGGCGACGATGACCACAACTGCGACGGCGACCGCGTCAGCGACGGCAACTGCGACGGCAACTGCGACGCCGTCCGCCACGCCGACGCAGACGCCAGAACCGGGCGGCAAACTGATGCTGAGTCGGCGGTCGATTAAGTTCGGCAAGGTTGCGGTCGGCGGCCAGCCTGCGACGCGCACGCTAAAAATCAAGAATGGCGGGACGGTTACGCTGATGGCCACGGTGCCAAGGTACGGCGCGCCGTTTCCGATGAGCGGAGGACAATTCATGGTCAGTCCGCATGGCTCGACGGCGGTGACGATTCAATTTGTCCCGACCGCGAAGGGCGCCGCGCACGGCATGATCGAGATAACGAGCAGCGACCCGAAGCATCGAACAGTGGAGGTGAAGCTGAGCGGCACGGGAAAGTGAGGAGCGAGCGCGTGCAAGGCGCGCCGCCGCCGCCACATTATTTTGGGCCGGATGACCGATTTCCTTACATTTGACGATTAGCTAGTCGGCGATGACCATTTTCATATTACAATTGCGGAATGGGGGCGCACCGAGAGCGAGTATCTACCGCGCTCACGAGTGAGGCGCACTGGCGCCTGGAACGCGCTGGACAGCGTTGCGGAAGTGAGCACGCGCCCGCGAGGTCCGGCGGCGAGCACGCGACCCGACTTGAGCACGAGTACGTGCGAGAAGATCGCGACGATCTCCTCGACGTGATGGGTGACGAGGACCATCGTGGGCGCGCTGCGGGTGCGGGCGAGGCGCCGCAGGAATTGCAGGAAGTGCTCGCGGGCGACGGGGTCGAGTCCGGCGCACGGTTCGTCGAGGATCATGAGCTTCGGCGAGGCCATCAGGGCGCGGCCAATGAGGACGCGCTGGCGTTCGCCCTGGGAAAGAAATCGCCACGGACGATCGCGGAGCGCGCGGGCCTCGATGCGGCGCAGGATCGCGGTGGCGGCGCGGCGGTCGCCGGGGCGGATCTCGCCCCAGTAGCCAATTTGTGCGTAGCGTCCGCTGACGATGGCTTTGAGAGCCGTTTCGCCGTCGTTGTGTTCCATCATCTGATGCACGCTTGAACTGACCAGTCCGATCCGGGTCCTCAGATCGCGCCAATCAAAGCGCCCGTAAGTCTCGCCGAGCACGCGAATTTCCCCGGCGGTCGGTGGCAGGTATCCGGTCAGCGCGCGGAGCAGGGAAGTTTTACCCGAGCCGTTGGCGCCGAGAATCGCCCAATGCTCGCCGCGTTCGACGCGCCAATCGATGGACTCCAGGATTACGGCCTCGCGCTCGACGCGCAGCGCGGTCACCTCGATCACGGGCGGATGGGACTTCATTGCGAAACAATTTTTAACAGGCCGGCGCGGGTGAACGCGAGCCGAGTGGAATCGGCGACACGGGCGGGCATCGACATTAGCCGCGATAATTTACCCGGTAGCCACGAAAGTTCAGGGCTGAACTGTTCAGCCTTATCCAATTTCGAAACGCGATGCACAATGCGCCTCGATGGAAGACCTCATTACACGCACCGGCGGTGAGCGCGAGACGCGGGCGGGCAAACTGATTCCTTCGTTCGTGATCGATACCGCCGGTGCGCCCGCCTCTGCGCCAGCGCCGGGAGAAAAAGTCACGGCGGCGCCCGAATGGATCGAGCTGCTGCCGGCCGGGGTGTTTTACGGGCGCGACGGACGCGGGCCATTTCGGCTTGACGATCCGGCCGCGGTAATCGAGTCGACAATCGCGTTGCAGATGAATGCGGGCCTGCCGATCGACTACGACCATGCCACGGATTTCGGCGCGCCCGAAGGACGGCCCGCTCCGGCGGCCGGATGGATCCGCGAACTCGAGGTGCGTGGCGGCGCGGTCTGGGGGCGTGTGGAGTGGACGGCGCGGGCGGCGAATTCGATCGTGGCGCGCGAGTACCGGTACGTCTCGCCCGTGTTCCAGTTCGATCCGAAAGACGGCAGCGTGACCCGGCTGTTGCGAGCCGGTCTCACCAACAATCCAAACCTTCACCTGACCGCGATCGCGGCGTCGCGCACGGCGGCCGCAGACGCGAAGGACGAACGCATGGAATTTCCAACTCAAGAATTGCGCGAGCTGCTGAACCTCGATGGCGATGCGACGGTCGCCGAAGTCGTCGCAAGGGTGCGCGAGCTGCGGGCGGCCACAGATGCGGCGGCGCCAACCACCGGCGCGCACGCGCACGACCCGGCGCATTATGTGGCGATAGCGGAGTTCGAGCGGGCGCTTACCGAGCTCAACGCGCTCAAGGCCGAGCGCGCGCGCGAGTGCGCCGCGCATACGGTCGAAGAGGCGATTCGCGCGGGCAAAATCGTGCCGGCGCAGCGCGAGTGGGCGATCGCGTACTGCGCCGCGGACACGCGGGGATTCCAGGCGTTCGCCGCCAAGCAGCCGTCGATCGTCGGCGAGAATCTGGGACTGGCGGGAGAGCCGCCAGCGCAGCAGCGAGCGGGCGGGCTTAATGCGGCGGAGCTCGCCATCTGCTCGCAACTCGGCCTCAAGCATTCGGAGTTTATCCGGCGCAAGCGCGGACGCGCGGACTTCCTGAGCCTCGAACGCGCCGACGCCGATCTCCGAAATGCGGAAATCCGCAGCGCCGGCTTTCGCAGCAACCAAGACTAACTCGCGCCTCGCGCGGCTGCGATAGCGGCCGCGCCGGCGCGCATCAACAAGGGTGAAAAGATGGCGGCTCTAACCAATGCGCGAAACACGCCCGAGATGGCCGATGGCGGCAGGATGCGCGTTTACCCGGTCGAAGCGAATACCAACATCTACCTCGGCGGGATCGTCGCGCTGAACGCGGCGGGCAATGCGGTGCCGGCGTCGGCGACCACCACCGTCGCGAACCCGCTCAAGATCGTTGGGCGCGCCGAATACGTGAGCAACGGAATTCCCGGGCAGAACGCGATTAACAATCCCGGCGCCGCCGGCGCGCTTTCGATCACGGCGCGCAAGGGAGTCTTCCTTTACGCCACCGATGGATCGGTTGGCGCGGCGCAGGTCGGACTAATCTGCTTTGCGCTCGACGACAACAACGTCACGGCAGCCGATCGCGCAAGTGGCGCGACCGTGCAGCAATACGCGGCGGCCGGAATTGTGGTTGCGATCGATCCGAGCGGCCAGGTGTGGGTGGATTTCTGGCATCAGGCGACCGGAGCCGCGTGATGACTGCCTTCACCCGAAAAACGAAGACGAGGAAGAATTAGATGGAAATCAGTGCTGCGAATCTGACCGCATTGTTCACCGGCTTCGACGTCGTCTTCCAGCGCGGGTTCGAGAAGCCGCCGTCATACTACGAACAGATCACCAGCGTGGTGCGTTCGGCGTCGCGCCAGACTACCTATCCGTGGCTCGGCCGCACTACCAAGTTCCGCGAATGGCTGGGCGCTCGCGTTGTGCAGGCGCTCGAAACGCACGAATACACAATAGTCAATCGCAACTTCGAGGATACTGTCGCCATCGATCGCAATGACATCGAGGACGATACCTACGGCGCGTATGAGCCGATCATCGAACAGCTTGGATGGGACACCAAGGTCCATCCGGACATGCTGCTGTTCGCGATGATCAAAGACGCGGTGGCGAATCCAGCCGATGTCGTCGGCTTCGACCAGGTGCCGTTTTTTTCGGCCAGTCATCCGGTCGGCCTGATGGGGCAGAGCGCAGCCACGGCGGCGAATATCAACTCGAGCGGGTCGGGCGCGTACTGGTTCCTGATCGACGCGTCACGCGTGATTCGCCCATTCATCTTTCAGTTGCGGCGCGAATACGCAGTGACGCGAATGAATACCGTCACCGACGAGGCGGTGTTCAACCGGCGCGAGTTCCGTTACGGCGTGGACGGGCGGGCCAACACCGGCGTCGGGCTTTGGCAGTTGGCATACGCCAGCAACACGGACCTGAGCAATCCGGCCAACTACGCAGCCGCGCGTGCCGCGATGAGAGCGTTCAAAACCGATGCGGGGCAGCCGTTTGGCGCGCTGTCGAGCAGCAGCGGCGCGTATCTGCTGGTGCCGCCGACGCTCGAAGAAGTCGCGCGTCAATTGCTGAACTCCGAGTTCATGGCCGGCGCCGGCGCGAGCGCGAGCGTCGCGACCTCGAATATCTGGCGCAACAGCGCCGACCTTATAGTCAGTGAGTTCCTGGCGTAAGGACCCTGAGATGAAACCAGTCTCCCTGAACCGGCGTACCGCGGGTCCCCCTCCCGCCCGCGGCGCCGGAGCGCGTGCCCACTCTCCGCGGGCGCAGGCCAGTTGCCTGACGCCCGCGGAGAGGCCTGTCGGGGCAATAGTCAGTTGCGATGCGATGAGGTTACGACAGTGAGTTACGCGACCGCGCAAGATGTGATCAACCGATACCCTAATCGAGACCTTGTTCAACTGACTAATGAGGACCCGGCCGCGACCACGGTGAATGACACACCGATCACCCAGGATCTGGCCGACGCGTCCGCGGAAATCGACGGATATATCGAAGGGCGCTTCACCCTGCCGCTGACCGATCCCCCGGCGGTGCTCAACCGTCTCGCCACCGATATCGCGATGTACCGGCTGCAATCGCTGCGGCCGTTGCACGACCTTGAAGACGCGCGCAAGCGTTATGAAGACGCGGTCGCGATGCTCACGAAAGTCGCGGACGGCGAGCTCACGCTCGGTCTATCCGCCGACAACCAGGAACCTCCCGTGGCGGCGGGCGCGGTGGAAACCGTGCAGGCGCCGGATCGCGTTTTCAACCGCGGCAAATTGAAGGGCTACTGAGATGGGCGTCATGCTCGACGCGCCGTGCAACGGCGTGGTCTTCACCCCGCCGACGGCGATCGACATCGCGACGATCGAAGAAGCGATCGTCAATCAGCTGCGTTCGCAAATCAACTCGATCGAAATCGCGCACTATCCGGATCGGCCCGAGACCTGGCGCCTGACCCATCGCGTGGGCGCGGCGTTGGTGATGTACAAGGGCGCGCACTACGGCGAGATGCTCGACACCGCGGCGATAATCCAGGAACGCAAACTCGAGTTCGAGGTCACGGTAATGATGCGCGACCTCGGATGGGCGGTCGGTGGTGACCCGTCGGGGCCGAGTCCCGGCGCGTACGCGATTATCGAGGGCATTCGCACCGCGCTGACCGGATATCGGATTCCGGGCTGCCGCCGGATGTACCCGGTGAGTGAAAAATTCGTAAAGCGCGACAAGCAGGGCGGCGTATGGACGTACGCATCGACGTTCGCTCTCAGCACCGTGGCGGTCGAAGCCTCGGAGCCGGACGGGTTCCCGCTCTTCATCAAGGGCATCGCGCTGGAAGAAGGCGGACAGACTTCCATCACGGTAGGCGCGGCGGCGTACACGTTCAATTCGAACCTGCAGGTTCAGCTTCCCCAGGGCAACGTGTTTGCCGTGAGCATCACGGATCCCGGCGGCGCAGTGCTGATCCAGGGCGCGGATTTCTCGGTCGATCGCGCCGGCGGAATCGTCACCGCGATCCCGGGCGGCGCAATTTCCGCTGGCGAGACGGTGCAGATCGCATACGCATACGCCGAACAGGTTATTGCGACAGCGGGCCAGAGCGAGCCGACTAACTAGGCCGGAACCAATAGTAATTCGATTCAACTGAGTAACAGGTGACACATGCCAGCGAGTTTCTTACACGGAGTTGAGGTAATCGAGGTGCCTAACGGGCCGGTCCCGGTCACGGTCGTCAAGTCTGCCGTGATTGGACTGGTGGGGACGGCGCCGTCATGGGCGGTGCGATCGCCGTCGGTCGCGCCGGCGCCCAACGCGCCGGCGCTGGTCTCGTCAGCGCGCGACGCTGCAAACTTCGGACCGGTGGTTCGCGGGTACTCGATTCCGTATGCGCTCGCGGCGATCCAGGCGCAGGGAGCGGGACAGGCGATCGTCGTCAACGTCTTCGATCCCGCAATACATCTCACGGCGATAGCCGCGACCGCATTCAGCTTCAACCCGCAGGGAGCTATCAACCTCGGCCACATGGGCGTGTCGAACGTGGTAATCACTAGTAATCCTGCCGCTACTACCTATGTCGCGGACACTGACTATACGCTCGACGCGGTGAATGGCGCGATTGCGATCGTGCCCACGGGATCGGGGGGACATATTACCGCCGGCGCCAGCGTGTTGATCGCATTCGACTATGCGGATCCGTCGAAGGTCGAGGACGCCGACGTGATTGGGGGATTCACAAGCGGCGTGTACACGGGGATTCAGGCATTTCAGACGACCTACGGGACGATGGGATTCTTTCCCAAGATTTTGATTGCGCCGGGTTACTCACAGGACGCCGCGGTTGCGACTGCAATCGATGCCATGGCGACCAAGATTCGCGCGATGGCGCTGGTCGATTCGCCGCCTTCGACCGAGGTGGCGGCCGCGATAGCCAATCGCGGCGTCGTGGGCAATCCCTTCGCAGCGTCGAGCAACCGAACAGTGCTCTGCTATCCGCAGGAAACGTTCTACGACACGGGAATCGTGCCGACTGGCGTCACGCTCAGCGCTTCAGGGACGCCGCTTACCTCGCAATTCAACGCGAACTCGGTCAGGCCGTATTCACAGTGGGTGGCCGGAGCGATCGCGGCCAAAGACCTGGCGCAGGGTTACTGGTGGTCGCCATCCAACACGCCGGTCACTGGAATGCTCGGGCCCGACGTTACGCTCTACGCATCTATTCTCGACGCGTCGTCCGACACCAACAATCTCAATGCGGCGGGAATCGTCACGGTGTTCAACACATTCGGCACCGGACTTCGGGTGTGGGGCAATCGGAGCGCGGCCTACCCGGCGTCAAGCGCGCCCGACAATTTAATTTCGGTACGCCGCACGATGGACGTAATCGAAGAATCGCTCGAGCTCGCGATGCTCCAGTTTATCGACCAGCCGATTTCGAACGCGCTGATCGACGCGATCCTCGCCAGCGCGAACGCGTTCATCAGGTCGCTTATCCAGCGCGGCGCACTGGTAGCCGGCGCGGCGAGCTTCGACCCGGCGGAAAATCCGGCCACGCAGGTCGCCGCCGGCCAGCTGGTCTTTGACATCGACGTAATGCCCCCGCCACCCGCGGAAAGAATCAGCTTTGAGGCATTCATAGACGTGACGTTGCTGCAGCAACTCGGACAGACGAGTCCGATAACTGCGGCGGCGGGAGCGACGTCGTAACTCGCGCGGAACCCAGGGGAACAGGATGAATATCCAGATCAACTCACTGACTAACGCAAATATATACATCGACGGCGTCGGCCTGCTCGGCCGCGCCGAAGAGATCGAGATCGCCAATCCAAAGCACAAGATGATTGACTACAAGGGCCTGGGGATGGCCGGAACGGCTGAGCTGTGGGCGGGCGTGGACAAACTCGAGTCAAAAATCAAGTGGACCTCGTTCGACGCGGGTACGCTTACGATGTCAACCAGTCCGTTCCTGACCCATTCCTTCCAGGCGCGCGGAAATCTGGAACAGTACACCAGTCAGGGCCGAAGCGCGCAGCTCCCGGTCGTGTACCTGATGACGGGAATCTTCAAGGACGCCGGAAGTCCCACCTTCCGCCAGCATAAAATGGTTGAAACCACGTCGGTCATAAGTATCTATCACTGTGAGTTATACGTGGCGGGAGTCCAAATCTACTTGTACGACGTATTCGCCAATATCTACGTGGTTGGCGGCGTCGACCAACTGAGTACTTTCCGCTCAAATCTCGGCGGCTGACCGGGTATGGCATTGAAACCGAAAGACAGGGGCGATGACTAATGAAGACCGATGAAATTACGGTGAATGGAGTCCGCATCGGTGGCGCGGAACCGAAGGAGGACGAAGACGCCCAGCTCATCGACCTACCCTCGGGCGCGCGTGCCGAGGTGCGCAAAGGTCATGGACGGGATTTGATGCGGGCGCAACGGGCGGCGGCGGGTGGCGACGCAAGCGCGGTGATATTTGCGCTAATCGCGGAACTGACGCGCGTGGACGGGCGCAAAATCGTATACGAG
The DNA here is from genome assembly GCF_036567905.1 of Candidatus Binatus sp. Taxonomy (NCBI): domain Bacteria; phylum Candidatus Binatota; class Binatia (SeqCode); order Binatales (SeqCode); family Binataceae (SeqCode); genus Binatus (SeqCode); species Binatus sp. (SeqCode). The sequence goes on along the minus strand of NZ_DATCTO010000101.1, from coordinate 44,522 downwards.
GACGTGCTCGAGATGGATCTTGCCGACGTGATGGCGCTGCAGGCCGAGGTGATTGGCGAAAATTTCGACCGCCCTCCGCAGCGAGCTTCGCAGGCCTCGTTCAATCCGGATTCTCAGTCCAGGAGTTGAGCGGGATGGACTTTGCGGAGCTGTCGTACTGGCTCGACGCGATGACGGATTATGAACGGATGCGCGTCGAACGCGGCGGAGGGAGCGAATCATGAGTAGTAATTGCAGTGACTATGGCGCAATGCGTGAAGTAACTAATCAAGCGAGACGGTGAGATGATGGGAGTGAGACTATTCGTAGGGAACCTGAGTTTTTCGCTGGGCGACGGCGATTTGCGTGCGGCATTTGCCGAGAGCGGCGCAGTGGAACGAGCCGAGATCGTGCGTGACCGATTCGACGGACGCTCGCGCGGGTTCGGATTTGTCGAGATGACGAATGAAGACGACGCTGCGGTCGCGCTCCGGGCGATGAACGGCAAGGAACTCGCAGGACGTCCGTTGCGAGTCGAGGCCGCGACCTCGCAGCGCCGCCCATTCGAACGTAATCTCGCGCGAGCTTAGTTGAACCCCGCAATCGCGGCATCAGAGCGAATCATTAGATGGCGAGGCAATCCAGGACAATCGGCATGCCGACGGAGATTAGCGGATCGAAGGCGGCGCGCGCGCTCAGCCACCTTGACCGGCTGGCCGGCTTCGTACGAGAAGGCGCGCGGGTAGCGCGGGCTGCCGCGAGCATCGCGACGGCCGCAGGTTATCGCTGGCAACTTCCCGCGCATGCTTCCTTCCCGAACTACGATCATCCTTCGGAAACGGGATCTCTCACGAACGAAGAAACTCATAGCGATGGCTCTCAGAGCCGAGTGGACGACGGTGCAGGTCGAAGTGGAAGAAACGGTGGGAAAAAGACTGGGAGCGCCGCGCAATTGATTCGGACGTTCACCACGGGCGCCGAGGCGCTGAAGACGACTGCGCGAGTAAGTCACAGCATCGGGGGAAACGGGGCGGCAACTTCGATGGCGCGCCTGAAGGATTCGGATGGCGCGATCGATGGAGAGTCAAGAGGAACGAGTGGCGGTCATGCGAATGCGTGGCATCGCACGACGGTAAGGGTCGACGCCGGCGGCCGCTTGTTTCGGGAAATTCGGGAAATGTCTCTCGCGAGGGATGCTTTGTCACGGGTTGAACGCGCAGTTGAATCGGGAACCGTAGCCTGGGCGATTTCCATCGCGGGCCGACGCGGGACGGAATCCGGATTGAAAAGTTCGAGCGATTTCGCCGAGCAGACGCACCACGCCAACGAAGTTGCCCAGACGATGGTTGTCGCGAATACGGAATCGTTGCCGAGATCAGATGCAGGGCGGGGTTCGAGTCGATCGCGGGGAAGTCTCGAAGCGGAGCGAATGGCGTTCGCTGGGACAGGCTTCCTCGCGAGCGCACGCATGGCTTCATCGATTCGCGCAGTGATTCCGCCCGCAAATCTTTCGCAGCGCGAGTTCGCGGAACCATCGGGCAACGCTCGCGGTCCGAATAACCGCAGCATGCGCACTAGGATCACCATCAACTCGTCGCCGACGGTCGTGATCAACGCGCCGGCGGCGGGTGGCAATGTAGAGCGTGATGCGATTGGCGCACTGCGGGCGCATCGCGAGGAATTGTTCAATCAATTGAAGCGAGAATCAGCGCGGCGCGAGCGCGCGCAGTTCTGAGGAGCGATTACTTGTTCGCAGCATTGGGCGATATTCAGTTCGAGGTGGTTGGCTCTCCGGAAGGCTACGAATCGGCAGGGGCATACGATTTCGCCGAGCAGCGAGTGATTGAAAGCAAACCGCGGCTGCAATGGGTCGGCGACGATCTCGAGCGGCTCAAGTTCGAGCTGATGTGGCACTCGTCATTCACGAATCCCGCCGTGCAGCTGGCGCTATTGCGCGCGACAGCTGCGCAGCATCTCGCGCTGCCGCTGGTATTTGGCAATGGAGGATTCCGCGGGTTCTTTGTGATCGAATCGATCAAAATGAAATCGCAGCAACTGTCGGCGGGCGGTGCGCCGATAGCCATCAGGGTCGCACTCGCACTCAAAGAATGGATAGCTGATCCGCAACTTGCTTCCGGCGCGCTGCCCATTGCGACATTTTCTCCGCTAGGAATAACGACGGCGTCGACCGGAATTGCCGGCAGTGCTTCGGACGGATCCACGCCAGGCGTTTCGGCGTTGCTCAGTATCCCGTCCGCGACCGGCACAAGCGGCCCCAATCTTGAAGCGGACGACGTGCCCGCCGCAGTCATCGTGAGGAGCGCCGCGCGATGACTCCGTCTGGACAGTTCATACTTCACACTACGACGGCCGGTGAACGCTGGGACCTGTTAGCCTGGCAATACTATGGCGATCCGACTGACTATTCTCCGATCATAATGGCTAATCCGAGTGTACCGATTGAGCCGGTGTTCGATGCCGGAATATCGATCGCCGTGCCGATTCTGCAAAAGAGCGCGGTGGTCACGGCCGACTTGCCGCCCTGGAAAATGTCTCAGACGGCGAGTGCATGATGGCTGCGACGCCGTCGTATTCAGTTCATTCGCCGCAGTGGATACTCAGTTATTCTGGCGTGGATATTACCGCTGATGTATCGCAAATGGTTCTTGCGATCAGATATGTCGATCAACTCGATGGCGCTTCGGGCGACCTGGAAGTGGAGCTTGAGAATTCCACGAAGCGATGGCAAGGATCCTGGTATCCGGCTCTTGGCGACATAGTCAGTCTGCAAATTGGCTATAGCGGCGAGGCCCTGCTGGATTGCGGCGATTTTCAGATCGACGAGCTGGAATTGGATGGTCCGCCCGACGTGATGAGACTCCGCTGCCTCGCCGCATACATCACACCGGCGATGCGCACGGCGAATACCGCGGCGTACGAGAACATGGGCATCCTGGAAATAGCGGCGTTAATCGCGGCTAAGTATGGGCTGGTAATGGTGGCGGCGTCATCCGAGTCCGAGAGCGATGTCGTGTTTGCCCGCGTCACTCAACGGCGCCAGACGGATTTGGAATTTCTGAAACGGCTGGCGCGAGAGCACAACTTCGATTTCACAGTGCGGGGAGGGCAGTTGGTCTTTTACGCGCGACCGGTGCTCGAGTCCGCACCTGCAGTGGTGACTATAACGAGATCAGATGCGGTTCGATTCGCATTTCGGAACCGGGCGCGCCGAACCTACGATGGTGCGGAATTCTCATACTTCGATCCTGACACGAAAAAACTGATTACCCAGTCGGTGTCCGCGGAGCCGCCTTCTCCGACGGGAGACACGCTCAAGATCGTCGCGCGCTGTGAGAACGCGCAGCAAGCGCTGGTGAAGGCCGAAGCCGCGCTTCATTTGCACAACATGGTGTTCGTGGACGCATCGATTGAGGGACCAGGGACCACGGTGCTGGTGGCGGGAAACAATGTACAGCTCAGCGGATGGGGCGCGCTGGATGGAACATACTTAATCGAGACGGCGCAGCATCATTTGGCGCGAGCAACAGGCTACTCAACATCAATTGCAGCACGGCGGATCAATGCATGAACGACATAATTGAATACCGTGAGCGATTTGCCGCGCTGAATCCCGGTCTCCGGGTCGGGATCGTGCAGCAGCAGGACACGGCGCGCGCGAAGGTGCGGGTGGTGTTTCCGGATTACGACGAAGTGATCAGCTGGTGGCTGCCAGTAGTTTTTCCCAAGACGCAGAACGACAAGGCGTATTGGATTCCGGACATCGGCGAACAGGTCGTATGCCTGATGGATCTGCGCGATGAAGCAGGCGCGGTGCTGGGCGCGATTTATTCAGACGCAGACGTGGCGCCGGTGAATAGCGCCGATAAGTTTCATCTTGCGTTCCAGGACGGCACGAGCATCGATTACGATCGCGTCGCGCACATCCTCGCTCTCCTTTTCCAGGACACCACGGAAATCAAGTACGACGCTCACGCTCATCTGCTCGATCTGAAGTTCCAGGACCAGGGCGAGGTCAAATACGACGGCACCGAGCACATTCTGAGCGTGAGCCTTCCCCAAGGTGCGGCGTTCAATGTTACGGCGAACGGCGCGCAGATTCAGATCGACTCGATCGGCAACGTCATCATCAGGGCGGCCGGACAGGTGCAGCTAGGAACCGGCCCGTTGGCAGGCGTCGCGCGGCTCGGCGATAGAGTTCAAGTGGGCGAGACGACGGGTACGATCGTGACGGCGAGCACCGACGTGTTGGCGGGATGACGATGCCGGCGGGCGCAATCACACTGGCGGATATCACCTCGGCTGACTGGTCACTGGCTCTGGGAGCCATCGGTGAGGTCATGCAGGGAATCGCCGACGTCGCGCAATGCCTTGGGATAATCGTAACGACACCACAAGGAAGCGATCCGCTGCGGCCGACTTTTGGCGCAAATATCTGGCGGTACATCGATTTTCCGATCAACCTGGCGTTACCCGCAATTGTGAGCGAACTGACATCGGCAATCACGACCTGGGAGCCGCGGGTAAATCTTGTTTCGGTGACGGCGCAACCCGTCAATGACGGGAGCGCGCAGTCGGGCGCGCATCTCGAGGTGACGCTCAACTGGCAGCTCAAGCTGGGCGCCAATCCGGCTCCGGTTCAGACCACGACCGTGACAGTCCCGGGAGCGACGGTCTAGTGCGGGCCGCGCCGACGGCGATGAAAGGATGAGTTGATGAGTGCAGGAGTTCCATCGCTGCCGCCGCCGGTGTTCGTCAACGATGCGGACGGGCTCGATCCAAACCTGATCCTCGCCGACATGATTGCCGAGTTCGAGGCAGCCGCGGGCCGAAAGCTTTACCCGGCGCAGGTCGAGCGCCTGTTGATCAACCTGTATGCGTACCGCGAATCGCTGGTGCGCAATGCGATCCAGTATGCAGCGCAGCAGAATCTGCTTGCCTTCGCGTCGTTTCCGATGCTCGATTATCTCGGTCAACTGCTAGGCGTCACCCGACTGGCGTCGCAGCCCGCGGTGACGACGCTCCAATTCACGCTGGCCGGCGCGCTGACGGTGCCTTTCACGATCGCCGCGGGAACGCTGGCCGGCACGAACGACGGGGAGTTTGCCTTCGCGACCAGCGCGACGATCACCATTGCGGCCGGCGCAACCACTGGCAGTGTCGCCGCCGCGGCGACAACTCCAGGAGCGGCTGCGAATGGATATATGGCGGGGCAGGTCAACGTCCAGCTCAATCCGAATGCGTTGATCGCGAGCGTGACCAACACGAGCACGACCACGGGTGGATCCGTCCCGGAAACGGACGATCACCTGCGCACGCGCATTCAGGCCGCGCCAAATCAGTTCAGCGTCGCGGGTCCGATCGGAGCGTACCGGTTTTTTGCGATCGGCACCGATCCGTCGATCATCGACGCGCAAATTGTCAGTCCTTCCCCCGGATCGGTCAACGCGTACGTGCTGACCGGACCGATTACAGTGCAGCCGGCGGCGGCGCCAAATAGTGCGGGAGTCGCGAACTCCGCGCTGCTTGCGAAAGTGTCGGCGGCGCTGAACGCGGACACTGTGCGTCCGCTCACCGACACGGTCAACGCGCTCGCGGTGACCGAGGTGGACTACCAGATCACCGCGACTGTGACGCTCTACTCGGATGCGGACCCGACCGCGACGATTAGCGCGGCGACCGTCGCCGCGCAGGAGTTGGCGCTGGAGCTTGCAGCCAAGATTCAGCGCGACATCGTGCCGAGCCAGATAATTGCGGCGCTGTCGGTCGCGGGTGTCTATGGCGTGACGCTCACGGCGCCGGTGCTGACCACGCTTACGGCCGGGCAGTGGGCGAACTGTACGCTGATCTCGCTGACGACGGCGTTCAGCACGGAGCACAGCTGATGCCCGAGCTTTCGGCCGCGCCGTCGATCAACGATACGCGCACGCAGGCGTTGCTGGTGCTGATCGGGCGGCTCGCGGCGCTCGATCTCACGACGCTGCTGGTCTACCGAATCGACTCGGTGGTGGAAAGCGCGCTGCCGTTTCTGGCGTGGCAATTCGACATCTTGTCGCCGCTGTGGCAATTGATCGCGCCGGTGTCGCTCGGGGTCGACGCGCTTACGAGCATCGATTTGCTGATCGACGTGGACAATCTGATCGAATCCGGCGGCATGGTTTCGGAGCAGACGCTGACGGAGGCGGCAGAGCGCGAACTGCTCATGAGCGCCATCCCGTTGCATCGATTTCGCGGTACGCCATGGGCGATCAAGCAGGCGCTCGCGTCGCTGGGTTGGACGCAGGTCACTCTGCTCGAAGGCCAGTCGACCTGGGGCGGCGATGCGTATCCGCCGAACCAGGGATGGGCGGTATTCCGTGTCATGATCAATCTCGCGGCCGGGCAGGGTGTTCCAAGCGGCGCGGCATCCACCGCAGCGGCAGCGGTTGATTTCTTCAAGCCGGCGCGCGCGTGGATGGACTCGATATGGTTTGTGGCGCCGCCGACTTCCGACCCGGGGCCGCCGCCGTCAGACAATTTGACACTCGGCGGGATTGTTCAGTACCAGATCGACGCGGCGCCCGGGCCCAATGACGACGCGCTGAAGCTCGCGATTGGGACCGCGCCAATGGCCGATGCGTACGGTCCGATTGTCCCCACTTACGACGCTCACTATCTGCACAGCGGAATTACTTACGGCGCCAACGAGCCCGCGGTTGCAGATTCGGCGCTGGTCGTCAACGGCGCAGCCGTTTTGCACGGAGGTTGAAATGAGAAGGCCGATTGGAATCGTGCGAATCCGTCTTGTACAGCAAGGGCGTATCGTGTGGAAATACGCGGGCCGCAATCTTTTCGTGAACGCCGGGCTGCCTGCCCTTGCGGCGCTGCTCGGAGGCGATACCAGCGGCGAATTCGCGGCGGCGGTGGGATTCGGCTCGGGATCGAACGCACCGGCGGTGACCGACAGCGCGCTGACCGCCCGCGCGTATTACAAAGCGCTCGACAGTCACAGCGAGGACGGCAACGGCAGCGTGACCTTCAACTGGTCGCTGACGACGGCGGACACCGGCGCGGATGGGATAACCATTCAGGAGCTGGCGATCTTCGCCAATCATGCCGGCGCGGGACTGCCCGGAACGACCGCGCCGACTCCGATGCTCGCGCGCAAGACGATAGCACCGATAGTCTTTGGCGCGGGAATGAGTATCAGCGGTACGTGGACGCTTACCTTCTGAGGTAGTCAATGGCTACACTAATCGACGCAGCCGAGTTCACCTCGAATGAGGTGTATCAAATTCAAGCAACCGATCCGGTCCAAGGCGCAGCCAGCGGCGCGAGTTTCAGCGGGACAGGCATCTCCAATCAGCCGCATCAGCAACTGGCTAATCGCACCGCGTTTCTGAAGCAGCGCCAGGACGTAAATATCTCGAATATCGGCGTGTTGCAGGCCTTCCAGGCGCTGTTCACCGGGCTGATGGCGCCCAACGGCTATCTGAAGATCCCCGTCGCCGACACAAATAAGGGGCTGATCCAGTACGTCATCCAGTGGGGTCTGGTGAACTGGGGCACCAGGCAGGGCGAGGGACTCTATGGGCCTTATTCCTTCCCGATCGCTTTCCCCAACGCCTGCGAACTCTTCATGCCGGTTACGTTGACGCCGGAGTCCGTGGGTCATCCCGCGGCCGGTGATGACGTTGCGATGGTCAGCGCCAGCTACTTCCCAACCGCCTCACAGTTTTGGGTCTGGAACAACAATCCCGGTCCCGACTCGACTGATGCCTCGCAAGGCTTTTACTGGTTTGCGATCGGATTCTAGCCGCCCGTTGGCACGGGTAGCCAGTAAAACGGAATAATGAAGATGAACCTTAAAATACTGCGTTGGTGTAGCAACGGCCGCACGCGACAACGGAGCGTGGCCTTAATACTGCGCACCGTCGCAACGGTTTTAATACTGCGTGCCGCCGCAGCGGCGCAGAATCTGCCCCCGCCCGGAGCTTATCAGCCGATCCCCAACTTCACCGGCGTGGGCGCGGGATTGCAGTTCCGCGAAGCGATCAACGATCGATTTTCGGGTGTTCAGCCGATCGCGCCTTCGATAGCCAGTCCGGCCTTCGCCAATCTGCCGCCCGAGCGGGACGGGATGCTGTTGTTCTGCAAGGACTGCAGGAGCGCGACGCCGTGCGTGAGCGGCGGCAGCGGCGCATTCGCTTACGGACAGGGCGGCCAATGGAGTTGCAGCAGTGGCGGCGGCGCGGGCCCCGCCGGACCCACTGGCCCGGCGGGACCGACTGGCCCGGCGGGCGGATTCTCGACGGCGGGTTCAGGACTCACAGCCAGCGGCAGCACGATCAGCGTTGCCTCTCCGATCACGACGCCCATCTCGGCAAACGTCAACGGCGTGCTGAACGCGCAGACCTACGGCGCGATTTGCTCGGACACGACCGAGACGGCGACGACGACGGCAAGCAATGCGGTTGTCACGGTCGGCGCGATCGGAGATTTCAAGGTCGGGCAGTACGTGAAGCTCGACGCCGCAGGAGCGACGAACACGGTGGCGACGCCGGCGATTTCCAGCGTCGTGAACGATGGCTACGGCATAGCCGGGACGAACCAGCCGCCTGAGCTGGGTATCTTCGCTATTCCGGTATTCGGCAGCGTCGAAACCGCGAACGGCAACTGCGTGGTGGATGCGGGCACGGCTGCCAACCACAATACCTCATGCTCGACCACCTACGGCTACAGCGTGCAGAACGTCGGCCAGACGGGAATCGGCGCGGGGCTGAACGGGATGCGCTCGGCGGCAAGCTCAACTTCATATATCACGACGGGTCCGGCCAGCCCTTCGATCGGGAACGCGGTCCTTGTCAGCTATTCGGTTGACGCGAACACCGCCGGCACGATCATCCGGCGCTGCACGGGCGCGAGCTGCACGCCTTCGAGCATCTACGCGGTAATTCCGAATCTTCAGGGCGTTTCCGCCACGAGCGCTCAGTATCGTGACAACGGCAAGCCCTACGGGATTGACGAAGAGGCCAGCGCGAGCGCTGTGGCGGCTGACCTGAACGCTCAGATCACGAACGTCAGCGGGACCAGCGTGACGCTGTCGGTGGCTCCTTCGCAATCTGTCTCCAAGACGATGCGCCATGATAACTCGCCCGCGCTGCAACAGGCTGTGAATGCGTCGGTCCTCGCAGGCGCTATCGGCTCGAAGGTGTACCTGCCAACGTGCGCGACGCACTACGACATGTCGCAAGCGGTCAGCTTTTGGGGCCTTGTAGGGACTGGAATCACGGGGCCAGGCACGAATCCCGGCTCATACTCGAATGCCGAAATCCAGTGGGACGGTCCTCCGGGTGGCATCGTCTTCAACCTCAACAATGCAGGCGCTGATACGATTGAAAATATCGGTCTTGAGGGCACGACCGGCAGCACGCCGGGAATAATGATCGACGGCAACGGCTACGGCACCAGCTCGCCTTCAACGCAAGGACCGGGAGCACCCGCGAGCAGCGCGACTACCTGGACGACCCCGACCAAGACGAACGTGCGTCATGTCGATTGTGGAATAGTCGGGCTGTGTCTGGACTTGAGCGGCAGTACCGGCAACGACGAGAACGCGGTCGTCGATGACCTTCAATGCTCGACCAACTATGTCAGCGGCGGCAACATCTGCGTCTATTCCAACTCCCAGGAGACCTACAACGAGGCGTTCTACAACACCGGATGCAGCTACCGCGACTACTGCTTCGACTTCCCCAGAATCGGCTCGTTCGTCATGCTCAACACCAACTCTGAGAATGCGGGAATAGAGTTTGTCGGCACCAACTACATATCGAACTACGGCAAGGTGATCGGCGGCCAGGAGGAAGGCGCACAATTCTTTCAGCTTGGGATGGAACTCAATAATTCAACAATGGCCTTCTCGGACTACAGAGTTGCGGGCGGAGGCGGCCCGTGGGCTGCGATCATTGTCAACGGCGGAGAGGGAACTACCTACCAGAATATGACCATCGGCGACGCGGCACCGTCGCCAGTCACAAGCATGAACGTAGTCGGCGGGGGGAGTTTTATCAACGTCAATTTCGGCCAGCCGTTGAGCTTCCTTGGTTTTGGATCGAGCGAATATGGCGGCGGCACGTCGCCGGAGACCCCAAACACGGGAGTCGCCACCAGCCCGTACTTCATTCCGATCACAAGCACCAACGGGTCTTCGATTCCGAACTTCACCTGTATCCATTGTGGCGTGTACGCGCAGACGGTGCCGGGAGTTGTCTCGAACGAGCCGAATCAATCGACGGTGTTTAATGCGGCGCCATCGGCGACGACGATTACCGGCGCGGCGGGAACCGCGGTCTGCTCGCAATCGATGCAGGGCACGCTCAAGACGGCGACCTGCTACCTGAACGCCTACGATGAGACCGGCACCGCGCAGACGTTCACGTTCCCGACGGCGTTCTCGACCTATCCGACGCTCATGGAAGGCGGCTCGGGCGGTAATTCCTGCGGCACGTATAATCCGAGCACGACGGCCAGCACGCTGACGCTGCCGGCCAACGCCTCGATGACGGCGGAAACCTGCACCATCACGGCGATAGGACAGTAATCATGCTGACGCCCACGCACCCTTAGCGTCAACCGAGCCTCTCGATAACACGTTCCATTGCGATTCCGCGCGAACCCTTGACCAGCAACACATCGCCGGGCCGGATCAATCCGGCAATTATTCTCGCCGCGGCGATACTGTCGGGCGCGGCGAGGATATCGGTGGTATCCGCATCGCGGGATACGATCGCGCGCGCGGAGTTCATCTCAGGGCCGACGGCGACGAATGCGGCTGGATGCGAGAGCATCGCGTCGCGTATCGCCTCCTGATGCGCGGCGGCTGACAGCTCGCCCAGCTCGAGCATGTCACCCAGTGCGATCACGAGACGGGCGCCGAGACCGTCGGCTGCCTCGCGCGCGGCCGCGAGCGCGGCCCGGATCGAGCGAGGGTTCGAGTTGTAAGTGTCGTCGATCACAAAGATGCCGTGAATCGAGGTGTTGGCGAGCCGGCCGGCGACCGGCTTGACCACCGCGAGCGCATCGGCGATCGCGGCAAGCTCGCGCGATTCAAGCGGCAGCGGGTGCATCGCGGCGACCCCGGCGATCGCGGCGGCACAGTTGAGAGCAGCGGCCTCGCCCAGAAGCGCGATTTCAGTTTCGACGAAAGGTTCGACTCCCGCGGCGAGCATCGCGCGCGCGATTTCGACGCGGATGCGCGAGCGGACGCCCACGCTTCGACTGACGAGCCGCACGTGGGCGTCGGGCGATTTGCCAAAGGTGATTCGCCTCAGATGTTTCGGAATCCGCGCCAGGACCATCGGTTCGTCGGCGGATGCGACCGCATAGCGCCTGGCAGTCGAGAACAGCGCGGCTTCCTCGTTGGCGATATCGTCGAGCGTGCCGAGACCTTCGCTGTGCTCGAGATCGACGTTGAGAACCATTGCGACGTCCGGCTCGACGATTCGCGCCAGTTTTGGAATCTCGCCGCGCGTGTTGGTGCCACATTCGAGTACGGCAGCTCGATGCTCGCTGGTGAGCGTGAAAATCGTCATAGGCACGCCGATCAGATTGTTCAGATTACCCGGGGTTGAAAGCGTGGATCCGAACAGCGCGCGAGCGGCGGCGGCGGTGAGTTCTTTGGTGGTGGTCTTGCCGACTGCTCCACCGATTGCGATCAGCCCAAGCGGGCGGGCCGCGCGCGTGCGCATGAGATGGCGGCGCGCGAGCCGGCCCAGCGCCGCGAGAGTATCGGCGACCTCGATGCAATCGAGAGCAGGATGACGGCGGTCGGTCGCGACGATCGCGGCTGCGGCGCCCCGCGCGGCGGCTTGTGGCAGGTAGTCATGGCCGTCGGAGGCCGCGCCACGCAGTGCGACGAACATCGCTCCCGCCGCGATCGAGCGTGTATCTATGCTGACGCCGCGGACGCCGCCGCCGGCCGGGACAGTCGAAGTGGCGCGGACGAGAGTACCGCCGGTGGCCTCGACAACTTCGGCGAGCGTGAACTCGCACTGATTGCTGGGAATCGGCGTCGCCATCGCCAGTACATTGTGCCGAATTATCCAGGGCGCTCATACCCGCCGCGACTTGACATGCCGGCGGGCTGGAATCAGCCTTCAGATTCCAACAGTGCTGCGTCCCTTATCTCGATTGTGAGATGATGCATGCATAGGGAAAGAACGAGGAACCACGATGGCGGACAGCAGGGCGCCGATTGTCGGCGTGATCATGGGTAGCAAGAGCGACTGGGAATATATGTCGGCCGCGGCCGAGGTTATGGACGAACTTCAAGTGTCGCATGAAGTTCGGATCATGTCCGCGCATCGCACGCCCGACATTACTTTGGAATATGCCGCCAATGCGGCGGCCCGCGGCCTGCGCGCGATAATCGCCGGCGCCGGCGGCGCGGCGCATCTTGCCGGCCTGCTCGCATCGAAGACGATAATCCCGGTTATCGGCGTGCCGATGCCGACGACGTCGCTCAACGGAATCGATTCGCTGCTGTCGATCGTGCAAATGCCCAAGGGGGTGCCGGTGGCGACGATGGCGATCGGCAAAGCCGGTGCGGCGAATGCGGCTCTGCTCGCGGCGCAGATAATCGCGCTGGGCGACGCGAAGCTGCGCGAACGGCTGGTAAAATGGCGGGCTGCGCGGGCGCAGGAATTGTTGCAGCAGAAGCTTCCCTAGCAGGAGAGCTTTTGCATAACGTGATCGAGGCTTTTGTTTCCTCTCCCTGCAAGCGAGAGGATGAAGGTGAGGGTCCTTGTACAGCGCGCCCTGTTTTCCTTTCTTAATACTGGCCTCCCGTGCCAACAGACGAACGATCGCCGCGATAGCCATTGTAGTAGCCATTTGCGGATTTGCGCACGCAGCCGACATCAAAATGGCGGGCAAACTGGTGGTGCCCGCAAACGCCGGCGTGGTTGCGATTTGCACCGATCCCGCTGTGCAGAACGTGCTGAACGAAGATCTGAGAGCGGCGCGCCGTGGTCTTGCGTCCGATCCGGAAAATTCGGTGACGCTCACCGTGACGGTGAGTCAGCAACTGCTTGCACCGGGAGTGTCATTGAATCAGATGTTCCCGGGCGATCCTTCGATGGTCGAATTGCTCAAGGCGGCCGGCGCGAATCCGCCGCCGCTGGGCGACACCGGCGATCAACCGATCGATCCGTTCGCACAGGAGGCTCGCCGCCAGTCGTTGTATCCCGACGATACGGCTACGGAACAGTTCAAAGCCTACCAGGCGGGTCAGCAGGCGTTGCAGGGCATCAACCCGCCGAACCCGTATGGCAATATCCCGAAGAACCAGATTTACGACACGGTGATCGTCGCACGCGCGTCGCTGGAGGGCGCAGCCGATGAGCTAAAGGTGGTCGCGGTCGTGCACTCAGGCGACGACGCGCGACGTGCCAAGGAGCTCGTCGCGGAAGAGATCGCCAACGCCGTGCTGCACTAGCGCCTGTTACTAATCGGTGGCGCCGCGGGCGCGGCGACCGAGGATGCGGCGGCCGGCAGAGAAGGTGGCGCGGCCCCTTCGGGATTCGTGACGATGGTCGCGGGCGGCAGAGTTTCGTTCGGCGCTTGGGCATTAGGCTCCGCCGCTGGCGCCATCGCAGCCGGCGAAGCGACCGGGGCCGGAGTGGATGCTTCATGCTCCACAAACCGGCGCCACGCGAAATCTGCCATCAAGACGAGCACCGCGGCGATCAGCACGAAGAAGGCGATTCGGCTGGCGCCGCCGGAGCGCTTCGTGACCATCGTTATCTCTTGCGAGATTCGCACCACGTTGGCCTCGGCATGCTGAACCTCGCTGACGAAACGGGAGGCGACTTCCTCGGCGTCCAGACCCAGGAACGTTGCGTAGCGGCGAAGAAACGGCACGAGGTAGAGCCGATCCGAAATCAGATCGTAGTTGTCGGTCTCGATCATTTTGATGTAATGCGCCGGCAAATGAGCCTCGCTGGCGACTTGCTCGCGAGTCATGCCTTTGCGTTCGCGGGTTTCCGTGATCAAGTGGCCGAGCGAAGGTTTGGACTCGGCGCCGTCGGCTCCGATTTCCGCAGCCTGAAGTTTGGATTTCTTGTCAGCCACCTGTGATCAGTCTCTCCCCGGCAAATCGTTTACGGCCAAAATTGTGACTTTTCACTTTTCACCTTTCACTGGAAACGGCCGCAAGAAAGCTACAGCGAGAAAGCTACAGTCCAATGAGCCCGAATCCAAGTACCTTGATTCCGGCATTTACGGATTTTTGGTTTCGGATTTGAGACAATCGGCTGCGCCCGGCGGCGGCGCCAGCGCGCCATTGTAGAGCGCGAGCTTTTTCCCCTCGCATCCGATCACTGCCGGCGCGGGCTTCAGCGAGTCTGCAAGCGCATTGCGGTCGCGATCGTTCACGATCAGAACCATGCACGCGCCCGACGACCAGAGCTGGCGCAGGCGCGCGTCGGAGCCGATAAGGAACGGCGACTTGCCCTTCGATGCGGAAGAAAATTCCGAAAGCTCGCCCCAATACTCGACCCGGACCTCGCGCCGGCGCGTATAGAACGGGAGCGATTGGACGTAATGGCGGTATGAGGCAAGCGTACAGTCTCCCGCAAGGTAGGGCTGAACCGCCCTTGCCAGGTTGCGATAGGTGTAAATCGAAGACGCGTCTTCGCGCGCGCGCGCGGCCAGCGCCGCCGCCGCCAGCATCGCCAGCGCTATCGCGCCGATCGCGTACCCAACGCGCGACGACGCGCGCCCGAGCGAGTACATCGCAATCGCGCCGGCGGCCACCGCGGCGCCAATCAGCAATCCGTCCACGCCAAGCTCGGGATGTATCGGCGCCAGTACGAGTTCGGAAAATACGAAAAAAACTGCCGCGATCGCCAGGTTTGCGATAGCAACGACGCCGAGAAGACGGCGGCGGCTCGCGGCGCCGAGCGCGGGCATGCGCGCGAGGCCGTATCCCGCAACGATCGCGAGCGGCGCAAGTGCGGGCAGAATATAGCTGCCGAGCTTGGAGCGGGGGATCGAGAAGAACACCAAGATCACGACGAACCAGATGGCCAGTAAGCGCGCGGCTGCGCGCCGGCCGGATGGGTCCTCGGCGCTCTCGGGCAAGCCGCCGCCCGCGCGCATCGCGGACCATCCAAGCGGGACGAAAAAAATCCAGGGCCACGTTCCTCCTATAACGATCGGGATGAAGAACCACGGGCCCCATCCGTGTTCGCTCGATGCGACGTAGCGCTCGAGATGTTCGTGGACGATGAAGTAGTGCATGAAGCCGGGATTTCGGGCCTCGGCCAGCACGAACCAGGGAACGACGATTGCCGCGAAGATGACGACGCACCAGACAAGCGGCATCTGCGCGACCTGCCGCAGCCGCCGCTCACTTGCCAGCCACGCCAGAGCGATCGCGCCGCCCAGCAGCAATGCGACGGGTCCCTTGGCGAGACTGCCAAGGGCGAGCATCGCGGCGGAAATCAACAGCCACCTGCGAGCCTGCGGCCGCGAGAACGAATCGCCACGCGCCGCGGCGTAAAAGGCGCCCAGCGCCGCGGCAAGAAAAAACGCCAGCGCGGGATCGAGCGTCGCGAATCGCGCAAAGCCGAAAAATAGCGGACTCAGCGCGAGCACGAGTGCCGCGAAGAATCCCGCCGCAGCACCGAGCATCGCCTCGGCCAACGCGGCCGTGACAACGACCTGGCCGATGCTAAAGAGCGCCGCGGGCAATCGCACCGCGAATTCATTGACCCCGAAAATTTGAATTGCGGCGGCCTCGGCCCAATAGACCAGCGGAGGTTTTTCGAAATATAGCTCGAAGTCGTCACGCGGCGTGACGTAGTCGCCCGAGATAACCATCTCGCGCGCGATTTCGGCGTAGCGGCCCTCGTCGGGCTCCCAAAGCGCGGGCCTGCCCAGACCGGGGAGATAGAGAATCGCCGCGAGGATAGCGTAGATGGCCAGGCGCAGCGGTCGGTTGGCGGCGAGCATCGTCGATGCAGTCTCGCGAGGCGATCGGGCGCGGTCAACCGGGGCGGGCCGGCGCTATCTTTAATTCTCCGAGGCTGTCTGCAACAATCACTTTACGCGACGGCGGTTTCGCATGGATTGACCGGCGGTCAGGTCGCGCACGTTCTTTGAGCTTCCCGGGCAAAATATCACCGATTCGAGGCGCTTCGGCCGTATCGCGAGCGGCGAGCGGATTGGTGTCGGTGGTTGTGCCGGTGTTCAACGAATCCGCGAACCTTAAGTCGCTTTGGTCGCGCCTCAAGCCGGTTCTCGAAGGTCTGGGCCGTCCATGGGAGGCGGTTTTTATCGATGACGGCTCGCACGACGATTCTCTCGGCATCCTTCGTGAAATTGCGGCGGGCGAAGAGGGCCGCGTGCGGGTCGTCGAGTTGGCGCGCAATTTCGGACAGCATTCGGCGATCCTCGCGGGCTTCCGGCAATCGCGCGGCGAGATAGTCGTCACGCTCGACGCGGACCTGCAAAATCCCCCGGAGGAAATTCCGCGGTTGATTGCGGCGATCGATGAAGGCAACGACGTGGTGGGCGGATGGCGCGAGGAACGTCACGATCAGGCGTATCGGCGCTACGCGTCACGCCTGCACAACCGCCTGACGTCGCTGATCGTCGGCGTACCGATGCACGATTACGGATGCATGCTGCGTGCGTACCGGCGGCACATCGTCGATACCGTGGTCGAGTGCGACGAGAAGGCGGCGTTCGTTCCCGCGCTGGCCAACACGTTCGCCAAGCGAGTCGCGGAAATCCCGGTCGGCCACGACGATCGCGCCGGTGGCAAGTCGAAGTACAATCTCTGGGGGCTGGCGAAACTCAGTCTCAACCTGATTACCGGATTTTCTCTGGTTCCGATCCAGATGCTGAGCATGACCGGGATAGGGATTTCGGTGCTGGCCGTAATGATGGCGATGGTGCTGGTTGCGCATCGGCTGATCTACGGCCCGCAAGAAGAGGGCGCACTGTGGACGCTGTTCGCGATCCTGTTCTTTTTCGTCGGGATGATATTCCTGGCGCTCGGACTTATCGGCGAATACGCCGGGCGTATCTATGTAGAAGTGCGCCACCGCCCCACTTACATCGTGCGAGCGGTGCATGGAGGCGAAGGCCAGCCGGTTGATTCCCAAGTTGGGCCGGCGCCGGACCGCAACTGACGGCGAAGCCGGCCAGCGATCAACCGTGGAGTCCAACCGCTCGAGCGCCGCATCTGGCGCGACTGTGAAATCCGCCGTCTGCGTGCTGTTCGCGTACCATGAGATGGGTTACGCGTGCATGGAGGCGTTGCTGAAAATGGGCGCGCCGATCGCCGCGCTGTTCACTCATTGCGACGATTCGCATGAAGAGATTTGGTGGCGATCGTGCGCGGAACTGGCCGCACAGCACGGCGTCCCGGTGCACACCGATGACGGCGCCGGCTCAGGGTCGGCGGCCGGGATCGGCGCATTGAAGCCGGCGGTAATTTATTCCTTCTACTACCGCCATCTGATTCCCGAGAGCGTGCTCGCGGTTGCGCCGCTGGGCGCCTTCAATCTGCACGGGTCATTGCTGCCGGCGTATCGCGGTCGCGCGCCGGTGAACTGGATGCTGGTGAATGGAGAACGCGAGGCGGGCGTCACGTTGCATCAGATGGTTGCGCGCGCCGACGCCGGAGATATCGTCGGGCAGCGTGCGGTTGCGATCGACGACAGCGACAACGCGCTGACGCTATATCGCAAGCTGGTGCCGCTGGGCGTCGAGCTGATAACCGAGCTGCATCCAAAGATCGTCGCCGGCACTGCGCCGCGGCGAAAAATGGATATCTCGAAGGGTAGTTACTTCGGGCGCAGAAAGCCGCAGGACGGACGGATAGACTGGCGATGGCCGGCCCGAAGGATCTTCAATCTCGTCCGCGCCGTGACGCATCCGTACCCCGGCGCGTTCTGTTTCGTCGGCGGGCGAAAGCTGCTGGTATGGGAAGCGAAAATTGGCGCAGAAAACGCAGTGCTCGGGGAGCCCGGGCGGGTCGTGCGCGAAACGGCGGACGGCGCGCTTGAAATCGCGGCCGGCGAGGGCAGCGTAATCCTGAAAATTGCGCAGTTCGAGGGTGGCGCCGAAGGCGCTGCCCGCGAGGCTCTTTCCGAGGCCGGGCGCGTCAAAGATAATATTCTATTCGATTAGTCTCTTGGAGGTCACATGCGGGTTCTGATCACCGGCGGCGCCGGATTTCTCGGGTCACATCTTTCGGATGCGTTCATTGCGCGAGGCGACGAGGTCTTTGTGCTCGACACCGGCTCGATCGCCAAGGTGCGTCACCTGCTGGACAACTCGCGCTTTCATTACGTGCACGATTCAGTCTTCAACCTCGAGTTGATCGACAGCCTGGTCTCGAAGGTCGATCTTATTTACCATCTCGCGGCCGTCGTCGGCGTCGAGCACTACGTCGCCGATCCCTACGAAACGCTCAACGTAAACGTAAACGGCACGCAGAACGTGCTGAAGGCCGCCTACAAGCATAACAAGCGGGTCGCGTTCAGCTCGACCTCCGAGGTGTACGGCCGCAACCCCAAGGTGCCGTGGCGCGAGGACGACGATCGCGTGCTCGGGGCCACCAGCATCGATCGCTGGTGCTACTCGACGTCGAAGGCCGTCGGCGAGCATTTCTGTTTCGCGTATCACAAGCTCGGCCTGCCGGTTACGATCATGCGCTATTTCAACGTGTACGGTCCGCGGCTGGACAAGGTTGATGTGGGCCGGCTGTTTACGATCTTCATGGGTCAACTGCTGCGCGGCGCGGACTTGACCGTGGTTGGCGACGGATTGCAGACGCGATGCTTCACCTACGTAACCGATGCGATCGAGGCAACCGTGCAGGCGGGAGTGAATCCCGCGGCGGATGGGCAGGCGATTAACATCGGCGTCGATGTCGAGACGACGGTGCTCGAGTTCGCCAAACTGATGCTCGAGTTGTTTGGGCCAACGAAAACGAAATCGAAGATCAAGTTCGTGACCCAGGAGGAAGTGTACGGCAACAGCTACGAGGACATCCCTCGCCGCGTTCCGGACAATACCAAGATGCGCACGTTGCTGGGGGTCACGCCGAAGGTGAACCTGCGCGATGGCGTGAAAATCTCGATGGACTGGTTCCGCAAAGAGATGAGTTCTTAGGCGCGGGCCGCGTCCGCGCAGTCGCTACATTTGGAAGTCGCGTTAAAGATCGACGTCGATACCCATCAGGGCCTCGAACTGGGCGTGCCGCGGCTGGCCTCGATGCTCGCCAGCGAGGGCGTCGCCGCGAGCTTTTATATCGCGATGGGCCCGGACAACTCGGGGCGCGCAATCCTGCGGGTGTTTCGAAATCGCGGGTTCCTGTCGAAGATGTTCCGCACCAGCGCCGTCTCGATGTACGGCGCGCGTACGATTCTTTCGGGGACGATTCTGCCGTCGCGGCCGATCGCGCTGTCGTTCCCCGGGATTATCCGCGACCTGAAGGCGCATGGCTTCGAGATCGGCGTGCATGGCTACGATCACGTGCGATGGCAGGATCAGCTCGATAAAATCGGCGAGTCCGGAATACGCAACGAACTGGGCGACGCGTTTGAGGCATACCGCGCGATCCTTGGTGAAGCGCCGCGCAGTTTCGCCGCGCCCGGATGGCGCACCAACGATGCGGCGCTGGTCGCGCTGGACGCGATGGCGCTCGACTATCGCAGCGACACGCGAGGAATCGCGCCGTACCGGTGCATCGTCCAGGGGCGGGTGCTCGCGACGCCGGAAATCCCGACCACCTTGCCGACCCTCGACGAGGTAATGGGACGGCGAGAATTGCCCGATGACGGCGCGGTGCGCGATTTCTTTCTCACGCTGTGCAAGCCCGATGCGCTCAACGTGCACACCATTCACGCCGAGACCGAAGGGATGGGACAGCTCGAGGGCTTCACCGCCCTGGTCCGCGGGCTGAAGCAGCGGGGCGCGAAGTTCGTGCAACTGCGCGAGGTCGCGGCGCGGCTGAATCGCGCGGAATTGCCGGTATGCGAAGTCATTCGGACGACGCTGCCGGGCAGGGCCGGGTGGATATCGTCGCAAGCTCCGGTGCGGATCGCTTCCGAATGACGAATCGGCGGCGGCGTGTTATATCCCGAAGACTGGAATTCAAACGCAAGGAGTGCCCGCGATGCCCGCGCAAAGTCATTTTGCTGACAGTCCACGCGAAGTCGGCCTCGATCCTGAAAAAGTCGAAGCCCTTTTCAATCGTGCCGAACGCGAAGTCAAGGATGGCTTGCTGCCATCGACCCAAATCGCGATCGCCCGCAACGGGAAAATCGGCGCGATGCGCACGGTCGGACGCGCAGTCCAGGGTGGAAGCGAAAAGCCGGCAACCAACGACACGCTCTACACGATCTTCTCGTGCACCAAGGCGATCATGTCGGCGGCGTCGTGGATTCTGATCGGCGAAGGCAAACTGAATCCGGGCGAGCGCGTCGCGGAGATCGTCCCCGAGTTCGGCACCAATGGTAAGGACACGATGACCGTCGAGCAGGTTCTGCTCCACGTGGGAGGATTTCCCAACGCGCCGTATCCGCAGAACGAGTGGCTGGACAGGAGCAAGCGGCTCGAGCGATTCGCCAAGTGGCGGCTGGAATGGCCGGTGGGCAGCAAATTCGAATACCATCCGACCTCGGGCTTCTGGGTAATCGCGGAGATAATCGAGCGCCGCACGGGCAAGGACTTCCGCCAGTTTGTGCATGAGCGGATTGCAACGCCGCTCGGACTGCCGGAGCTGCGGGTTGGATTGCCGCGCGAGTATCATCACCGGGTTGCGCAGCTTTGCTACGTCGGAGAGGCCCTGTCCGACGAGGAACGGAAGAAGCTCGGCCTGCCCGCGATGCCGGAAACCGAAGTTACCGAGGAGGCGGTCCTCGGCTTCAACCGGCCCAATGTGATGGAAGCCGGCGTGCCGGGCGGCGGCGGAATTATGACGGCGGGCGACCTGGCGCTGTTCTACCAGGGCTTGCTGCATAATCGCGGCGCCAACGGTGCGCTGATCATCAAGCCTGAAGCGCTCAAGGACGCGTTGCGCGTGCGCTCGGGCGATTACAAGGATCCGATTTTCGGCGTCAAGTGCAACCGCGCGCTGGGAGTTGTCGTGGCCGGAGGCGACGGGCTGGCGAACTATCGCGGCTTCGGCAAGACCAACTCGGCGCTGGCATTCGGACACGGTGGCGCGGGCGGACAGATCGGATGGGCCGATCCGGCGACGGGAATTTCGATCGGGTACACAACCAACGGGTTCGATCGCAATGACCTGAGGCAGGGACGCCGCGGTGTCGCGCTCTCGAGCCTCGCGGCGGTTTGCGCAGGGTAGGGGGCACGCAGATTGGTTGCCGGATTCCATGTGCTAGAGTGAAATCATGAAGTTTCTGGTGACGCTCGAACGCGATGAAGCCGGCTTTGTCGTCGTGGAGTGCCCGGCTCTTCCGGGATGCCTGTCCCAAGGCCGGACCGAAGCCGAAGCTCTCGCGAACATCCGAGAAGCGATAGAAGCGAGCTTGGCGACCAGGCGGGAATTCGCCGAGCTGTTGAACCGCTAGCAACGACCTAGTCGGCGAAGGGGTTGCGCACCACGATGGTCGCTTCGCGCTCCTTGCCGACGCCGATCATCGCAATCGGCACACCAACCAGCGCGCTGATTCGTTCGACGTAGCGGCGCACGCCCGCGGGCAATTCGGCAAGCCGGCGCGCGCCCGCCGGGCTCTCGCTCCATCCCGGCATCTCTTCGAAGATCGGCTTGGCGTTGATCAGCATCCGATGCGACGGCGGCATGTCGTCGTAGCGTTTCCCCTTGACGATGTAGCCGACGCAAATTCTGACCGGATCGATCCCGGTCAAAACGTCGAGCTTGGTAAGCGCGAGCGCCCACATCCCATTGACGCGAGCGGTGTAACGGGCCAGCACGGCGTCGAACCATCCGATCCGCCTGGGACGCCCGGTGGCGCTGCCGAACTCATCGCCTTCTTCGCGCAGCGAATCGGCGAGATAGCCGGTGAACTCGCTCGGAAAGGGTCCCGCCCCGACTCGTGTCGTATATCCCTTGCTGATGCCGAGCACCGCTTCGAGATTGCCCGGCCCGATGCCGGTGCCGCTGAAGACTGCGCTGGCGACGCAATTCGACGAGGTCACGTACGGATAGGTGCCGTGATCGATGTCGAGCATCGTGCCGTGGGCGCCCTCGAAGAGGACGCGCTTGCCGGAATCGATCGCCTCGCTCACGAACGCGCCGGTGTCGCACAGATGCGGGAGCAGCCGGCGGCGCGCTTTTTTCATCGCGTCGATGGTTTCGTCGGCCTTGATCGGCTTGGCCTTGAGCATTGCTTTCAGGTACGCGTTCTTCTCGACGATATTGCGGCGGAGTTTCTCCGCGAAAAATTTGAAATCGAGCAGATCTTCGAAGCGCAATCCCACCCGAGCCATCTTGTCTTCGTACGCCGGGCCGATTCCGAATCCGGTCGTGCCGATCGCGCGCTTGCCCAGGCGCGCCTCGCGAGCGAGATCGATCGCGAGATGATACGGCATCACCATGTGCGCTTCGTAACTGATCTTGAGCAAACTATCGTCGGCGAGATGGCCGCTGCGCTTGAGGTCTGCCATTTCGCCGAGCAATGCCAGCGGATTGACGACCAGGCCGTTGCCGATTACGCAAGCCTTGCCGGGATGGAGCGCGCCGGCGGGCACCAGCCGCAGCACAAATTTCTTGCCGCCGACCACCAGCGTGTGAGCCGCGTTGTTTCCGCCCTGGAAGCGGACGACCACATCGGCGTCGGCCGCGAGCATATCGACGATTTTGCCCTTGCCCTCGTCCCCCCACTGCGTGCCGACCACGGCCACTGTCTTCATGTCTTTTCCCCGGCCGGCGTCATTTTCGCCGGCCTGCGCGCGCACCTGTCGGGCTGAAATGTCCCGCGCGCAAAATAAATTCAGAGCTTGAGCAGCGACGCCGCTGTAATTGCGGGCAGGGTCTTGAGCCGATCGAGGACGGCGCCCGGCACGGGTTCATCCACCGCGAAAATGCTGAGCGCGGTTCCACCCACGCGATCGCGGCCAAGCTCCAGTCCGCCAATATTTATTCCCGCCTGCCCGAGCATCGTGCCCACCGCGCCGACCACTCCGGGAACGTCGCGATTATGCAGCATGAGAAAGTAGCCCTCGGGCACCGCCTCGACGCGGTAGCCGTCGATCCCGGTCAGGCGCAGCACGCGATTTCCGAGCACGGCGCCGGAGACTTCGTGCTCACCGGCGCCGGTACGAACCGTGAGCGTCAGGGTGTTGACGTAATCAGTGACTTCGCGCGAGCGTGTTTCGATAATCCTGATTCCGCGTTCGCGAGCGATAAACGGCGCGTTGACGTAATTCAAATCCTCGTCGAGGAAGCCGCTCATCAATCCCTTTAGAACCGCGGCGGTGATCGCGTCGGGCTTGAGATTCGCGGCTTCACCGCCAAACGCCAGCGTCAGCTCGGTGGGCGCGTCGGTGATCAGTTGCGCGGCAAGTCTGCCCAGTTTTTCGCCAAGCCTTAGATGAGGCCCCAGTATTTCGAGTTCCTTGGTGGATAGCGCCGGGATGTTAACCGCCTGCCGAATGGTGCCTTCGATCAGGAAGTCGGCCACTTGATGCGCGATATCGACCGAGACCTGGACCTGCGCCTCGTCGGTGGCGGCGCCGAGGTGCGGCGTTGCGATCACGTTGTCGAACTGGAGCAGCGGATGGTTGGCGGGAGGTGGTTCCTCGACGAACACGTCCAGCGCGGCGCCCGCGACCTTGCCGGATTTCAGCGCCTCGGCGAGCGCGCCTTCATCGACGATACCACCGCGGGCGCAGTTGATTATTCGCACGCCCTTCTTCATCTTTGCGAATGCCGCCGCGCCCACCAGGCCCCTCGTATCGTCGGTCAGGGGGGTGTGGACGGTGATGAAGTCGGCGCTCGCAAAAAGCTCATCGAGGCTGACAAGCGCAACGCCGATGCGCGCGGCAGCCTCAGCCGTCAGGATCGGATCATAGCCGATCACTTTCATCTTGAGCCCAAGAGCGCGGTCGGCGACGATCCGGCCGATGTTACCGAGGCCGACCACGCCCAGCGTTTTGTTGCATATCTCGGCGCCGGTGAATTTGCCGCGCTCCCATTTGCCGGCTCGGATCGAGGCGTTGGCGGCTGGAATATGCCGAGCCAGCGCCATCATCATGGTGATCGCGTGCTCCGCGGTCGTGACGCTGTTGCCGGTCGGGCTGTTCATCACGACGATTCCGCGGCGCGTTGCCGCTTCGATATCGACGTTGTCGACCCCAACGCCCGCGCGCCCGATCACTTTGAGCGACGTGGCGGCATCGATTACTTCGCGGGTGACGCGGGTGCCGCTGCGAATCAGCAGCGCGTCGTAGGGCGCGATTATTTTCGCCAACTCCGCGGGCTTGAGGCCGGTCTTGATGTCGAACTGTAGCTGCGGAAAGCGCTTGAGGACCTCGATCCCCTGCGCCGCAAGCGAGTCGCTTAAAAGGACACGGAAAGTTTCCGCCATGTTGATTCAAATGCTCCGTGCCAGGCGTGCCTGAACGGCGGCTACGCCGGCGCCAAGTTGAATGTTTGCGCCAATCTGCTTAAGTCCCATCTCGAGCGCGCCGACCGCGATGAGCATGTCGAACGGGCTCAAATGACCCATGTGCCCGATGCGCACGAGCTTGCCCTTCATCTGATCCTGGCCGCCCTGAACCGACACGCCCAGGCTGTCGCGCAGGAACTTGACCAGTTTACCGCCGTCGAGACCTTCGGGGACCAGGATTCCGGTGACCCCCGGAGCCGGATTGTCGGGCGACAGCAGTTTCAGCCCGAGCGCCGCGGCAGCGTCGCGAGTGGCCTGCGCCATCAGCGCGTGACGCGCGTAAACCTGCGGCAGACCTTCGGCGTGAATCATTTCAAGTGATTTGTTCAGCCCGCAGATCAGCGACACGGCCGCGGTCCATGCGGTGGTATGCTCGTCGCGCTGCGCCTTCAATTCTTTGAGCAAATCAAAATAGAAGCGCGGCGTCCTGGTTTTCTTCGCGACGTCCAAAGCGCGCGCCGACAGCGCGACCATTCCGAGACCCGGCGGAAGCATGAGCGCCTTCTGGCTGCCCGTGACGAATGCGTCAATGCCCCATTGGTCCATCTTCTGTTCGAAGACCCCGACCGACGTGATTCCATCGACGATCAGCATCGCGCCGCGCTTGCGGCTGACCTCGCCGATCTCGGCCACCGGATGCACCGCGCAAGTGGAAGTTTCGCTAGCCTGCACCAGCACGGCGCGCGACTCGGGATACGCCTTGAACGCATCCTCGATTTGCCCGGGCCGTGCGGCGCGGCCCCATTCAACCCGCACCTCGTGCCCAATCATGCCGAACGCGGCGAGCAACTTGCCCCATCGCTCACCGAATTTGCCGCCGTTGACGTAGATCGCATGTTCGCCCGGCGCCAGCAAATTCGTCACCGCCGCTTCCATCCCACCGGTGCCGGTGGACGCGAGCAGGATTACCTCGCTCGAGGTGCCGAAGAGAGGTTTCATCCGATCGCGAGCCTGATCGAGCGCAGCACTGAACTCGGGCGTGCGATGGTGGATGATCGGACGCGCCATCTCGAGCAAAACCTCGGGCGGTACGGCAGCCGGCCCGGGCGTGAACAGGTATTTCTTCATCTGCGGCATTTTTGATCATTCACGGAGACGCTGGCGATTAGCGATGGCAGCCAAAAAAAAGGCTGGTGGCCGCGCATGCGGATCGCCAGACCCCAATTTGTCCCGGCTTCGCCGGTTCCCCGTCCTCAGCATTTGGGATAATGGAGCCGGGAGCCGTAGTCAAGGCGATCCCCGGCTCGCGACGGTTTCGAGCCGGCGTTGAAATGGCGCGCCGGCAATTGTTAAAGGTTATCACGCTCCGATGCCGATAGAATGCGAAATCCGCGATGGTTCCCTGGTCTGGATCAAGAATCCGATCACCGGCGTGATTTCATACGTTGTCGATGTTCGCGGCAAGAGCTTCGCCTTCACGCTCGGCGGCCGCGAGAGCGCCGATCCCGACACCCCGCATCTCAGCGCTGAGGCTATTCGCCGCTCGACCGAGTCATGTCCTTTCTGTGCGGGCAACGAAGGGCTCGCGCCGCGCGAGCTGTTTCGGATGACTGCGGATGAAATCCCCGAATGGAACGGGGCGAAGACTGCCGATGGCGCAACCTGGGTGGTGCGCGTGATCAACAACCTCTTCCCGCGCATTCCCGCGGAGTTGACCGGAAATCGCAACGAGTCGTACATCGTCGTCGAAGATCCGCGTCATTTTATCGACGCGCCGCGATCGCAGGCCGATCTGATGTTTACCGGCGCGCTCGGCGGCGGTCATTTCCTTCATCTGATGCAAGCCGATGCGCGGGTGATGCGCCTCGCGTTGGATAATCCGGACGTTTGCTCGGTTGTAATCCGCAAGAATCAGGGGCGCGAGTCGGGCGCCTCGCAGCCGCATCTGCATCAGCAGATCATCGGATCGCCGGAGCCGTTTCCGGCCGTGCTCGCGGAGGCCCGCGCCGAGCGTGAGAGTCCTCATCTATGGCACGAGATCGTCGCGCTGATGGAGCGCCTGGGGCTGGTGATCGATCGCGCCGACTCTGTCGTCAGCTATGCGAGCCCGATGGGCGGATTCCCGCGCAGCTACGAGGTCGTGATGCCCAACTATCGGGGCTTGCTATCGGATCTGAGGCCGGACCAGATGCGCCAATTCGCAAATGCGATCCATCGAATACTGATGATCCTCGGGCCGTTGCCGCTTGACTATGAAATTCACCAGGGCGAGGGAATTCCCCTGCACGCGCATCTCAACGCGCGGCTCTATCCATATTCAAATGTCGCGGGAACCTTGAACCTGCCGAGCACGCTGCTGGAGAGCGCCGGCGCGATCCGCAACGCACTGGGCAGGCATTCGGAGTGAGGGATTTTCAGGGGCCGCGACGCGGCCCGGTTATTTCTCAGCGCCCATCCGACGCGATGCACGGCCGGCGGAAATTGCCGCCGGTCATCATGCAGCACGCGGATTCACTGGCCGCCGTGCCAACGGAGCGCTACTCGGCCTTCCAGGCCGGCTTGCGCTTTTCCAGGAACGCGCGCACGCCTTCCCGGGCGTCGTGGCTGTCGCGCACCGAGCGCGCCATCTGCAACAGATCGGCGTGCCACGCGTCGAAGCTCTCGCTCATGCATCGGCGCACCGTCGCTTTCATCGCGCGCAGAGACAGCGGCGCGTTGTCGGCGATCTTCTCGGCCAGCCGCGTCGCCGCCTCGCCGAGCTTCGCGTCAGGGACGACCTCGTGAACGAGATTCATGCGGCGGCCGTGCTCGGCGTCGAGCAGGTCGGCGCTGTAGAGAATCCATGCGGTGTTGGCCGATCCGCAAACCTCGATCAGCTTGCGCGCGAAATCATACGGCACCACCAGCCCGACGCGTCCGAGCGTCATGCCCATCCTGGCGTTTTCCGACGCGATTCGAAGGTCGCAATGGAGCGCCAGCTCAAGTCCGCCAGTGATCGCGGCGCCCTGGATAGCCGCGATGGTCGGCACCGGGAACCGCTCCAATCGGCCGAACACGGCCTCGAGCGAAGTCGGGTTGTGAGGGGCGCTGGCCTCGGCGACTTCCTTCAGATCGATTCCCGAGCAAAAGCTTGCTCCTTCGCTACGCAGGAGCAGCGCACGGATTTCGCGGTCGCTTTCGAACTTGGCGAGCGCATTGTTGAGCGCCTCGATCAACGGCTGATTCAGCGCGTTGCGTTTTTCGGGACGGTTTAGCGTCAACACCGCGTAATTCGGATGGCGTGTGACTTTGAGCACTTCCTCGGCCATGTCGGTCGCTCCTTGCGTGATCATGAAAAGGATCTAGCGTCGTATCGGCCCGAAGCATCGCACGGGCAGCGCGCATCCATCAAGGTTCGCGGCGATTTGGGCGCTCGTTCAGTTTCGATGAAGCTGAACCCGGATTTCAGGCCGGGTTTGGGGATGAACTGTTCAGCCTGACCGCGGCGGATTTAGCGTGCTACGCGTACGGTATGGACAACCGTCACGATGCCTCATACTGGCCGGGTTCGCCCGAAATCGGGCGGCCTCCGCTTTTAGCAGAAATAATTTTTGACGGAACAAAGCTAGCCATAGAGCGCAGCCGTCCCAAAACCACTACAGATGGTATAAATTGCTCCGGGAGTATGTACTTGACGCAATTAGCGCCCGTTTATGGCCATGAAGAATAGTCGCATTGCGCCTCCTCCGTTTACGGGGAAAGGGGTTCGCCTAATCGATCCCAGAATCCGCCGTGCAGTGAAGATTCTTTGGGACAATGGGATCGAGACGTTTGAATCGTGCCAAGGGGGTCGCGGCCACTCATTTCCTGAGCCGACTGTTCGATTCCATGGCCAGAAACATGAAGGATTCCGAGCGGTCGCAATCGCGCTAGGGCACAGATTGAAAGTGGCAACACTCCGCCGCTACTACACCGTCGAAGATGGCGAGCTGCACGGCCCTTGTTGGGAAATGACGTTCTGGCCCTAGCTGTCGGGCCTATTTTCCTTCGCTATCCAGCTTCGCACAGTCCTTACATTTCTCTTTGCCGCCGGTTCCCGGAACCTGATTATGCTTCGGAATCTCGCTGCCCGGCCCGCACTTTGTGTTGTCGTGATAGTGGTTTTCCTTGATCGAGTGCCATGGGTTGGGAACTTGTGGCATTTGAGTGTCCTCCAGAAGTTAATTCGTAAAGCTGACTTTCTGTCATATCATACTGGGCGACTTGTCACACCCCTTCGGGGTTTCATCTTCGGCCAGCCGGCGGCCGGCTTCTTCGCTTGAAGCGCCTTGGTAACGGCATCCTTCCAGTTGCCCTCGATTTTCAGGACATCCGGCGCGGGACCGGGGGTGCGGCGTTTGGGCTTA
This sequence comes from Candidatus Binatus sp., assembly GCF_036567905.1. Taxonomy (NCBI): domain Bacteria; phylum Candidatus Binatota; class Binatia (SeqCode); order Binatales (SeqCode); family Binataceae (SeqCode); genus Binatus (SeqCode); species Binatus sp. (SeqCode). The sequence continues at coordinate 15,547 of NZ_DATCTO010000101.1, read as the reverse complement.
GTGATTTTTTTCATAGAAGCTTGCCTTGTTCCTTGGCCTCCACTTCGGCCTTCGCGAACTGGCCGGGGTCGGGTGATGGCAGATCGGGCCTTTTGCCCGCGAGCAGTTCTTTAATCGTGGAAATTTGAAGTTTCAGGTATTTGCCGCCGGTACTCGTCTCGAAATAGCCTTCCTTGAGCGCTTCCTTCCCCATCGGGTCGGTCGGCTCCGCGAGCGTAATAAACAGGCCCATCTTCGCCTTTTCTCGATCCACAACGTGGGCGAGATCCCGGATCATGCTAACGCTTACATTCTCGCCGCCCTTGACGGATACAACGGCTTTCTCGGTAGTGATTTTCCCGTCGCGGAAATCCTTGAAGTAGATCAACCCGTCGATGCCGGTGTCCGCGCCTTTTTTCTTGCCGCCGAAAGGCACCGCATTAACGAGCGAGACTGCCCACCACTGGAATTGATACTTGTCGCGAGCGGCCAGATCGCGCGCACCGTCCAAATCTTTTGGCGTACCGTGAACCTCGTACGTGATTCCGGGGAACGCATCTTTCAGCCGCTTTTCTACCAGCGAAATAGCTAGGTGAGTAACATCAATTCCGATCCATTGGCGCTTGAGTTTTTGCGCAGCGTGGATCGCCGTACCGCATCCGCAGAACGGATCGAGGACAACATCGCCGGGGTCGCTGGACGCCTCAATGATGCGCGCGAGCAGCGCTATCGGTTTCTGGGTCGGGTAGCCTAATCGTTCTTGCGCCTGCGAGTTAATTTCTGGAATGTCAGTCCATAGATTCTGAATCGGCATCCCTTTCAGTTCTTTTGCGTAGCTCTTTCTTCGCAAACGTCTGCCGGGATGTTTTGGAAAGTAGATTTTTCCTTCCTTATCCCATTGCGTCATCTTTTCCTTGGTAATCATCCAGCCGTTTGGTGGCGGCTTGTACCCCTTGTATTCGTAGATGAGATTTGGCCGAAAGGCAGGATTTACAAGGCTTGTGGGCTGAAATTGTTCGCCCTTTTCATCGACCATTGTAAACCGTTCTTCAATATACCTCTGGTAATCAGGGTCATCCAAGTTGTACTGCGGACGGAACTGGGCACTGTCAGATTTCGCGTAGAATAAAATCGTGTCGGTGCATATTCCGAATCGGTTCGATTCGTGAACGGCACTGCTCATACCAACTCGGCGCTTCCATATGATCTCATTCCGGTAGTTAGAAACGTTGAAGATTCCATCCAACAGCATTTTCAAGTAATGGCTCGCGGTCGGATCGCAATGCAGGTAGAGCGAGCCGGTTGCTTTCAAGACGCGATGCAATTCCAACAGGCGGATCGCCATCATCGCGAGGTAGGCCATCATGTCGTTTTCATGGAGGGATGTGCGCAAGGCGCGGAGCAGTTCCGATGCGGCGGTATTGCCACTGCTCATCACTTCATCGAAAGCGCGCTCTGCGGATTCCCCCCAGTGCCAAGTATCCTCGAACGCCTCGATCTGGGCGTGCGACTGCTCGCCAGTCGGCGCTTTGAACAGGACGTTGTACGTTGCTTGGCTGTTGAAAGGCGGATCGAGGTAAATGAGATCAACCGATTCGTCTTTGATCTCCTTGCGGAGAACTTCGAGATTGTCGCCGTAATAGAGTCGATTCAAAATGGCGTCCCTTGTATCGGAGCAGGCGGAAGTGTTGCCACTGGCTCTTTGTAGCGCAGCCGCTTGCCTTCCGCGCCTCGAATTGCACGCGCCAAACGCTCGCCGTCATCTACTTTCCGCGCATTCCAGCGGAAATCAAACTCGGCAACGTACCGATGCAAATGTTTGCGGCTGACATTGTGAAAAGTCCCGTAGATGCCGCGCTTGAGCAGCGAAAACGAGGATTCTACCGTGTTGCTGTGCGTGCCGTCCGGCTTCGCATATTGACCCCTTGAATGATCGGTGAATCCGTGTCGCGCAAATGGCTTGGTGACAGGGCCGCGCATATAGATTGCCGCGCTGTCGGTCATCAGGTGAGAATCGCGGCTGACGTTCTCCGCAAGAATCCGCCCGACATTTGCCGCCGTCACATCCACGGTTACGAACGAACGGATGTTGCCGCCACGCTCGACCAGTGATACGACCGGAGTTTTCTTACCCTTTCCGATACGCGGCCCCGGTCGCAACTGCTTATTGCGCGGCCTGCCGCCGACATAGGTTTCGTCAGTTTCGACTATGCCGCTAAGTTTCGGCTGGCCCTTCCAATCTTCCGCCATCGCGAACCGAACCCGATGCATCATGAACAGCGCCGATTTGTAGCTAAGCCCGGTCATCCGTTGAATCTGCATCGAGGAGACGCCTTTCTTGGACGCGGCCCCGGCCCAAAACGCATACGCCCAATGGCGCAATGGAATCAGACTCTCTTCGAGAACCGTACCGACGCGGACGGTGTACTGTTTCTTACAGCCTTGGCACATCCACAGGTAGCGCCTGTTACGCTGGCCGGTTTTGCGGTCGGTCATCTTGTAAACGTCGGTATCGCCGCAGCGCGGGCAACACGGGCCAGTTACGCCCCAGCGCCTTGCCTCGAAAAACTCGACCGCCGCAAGATCATCCGCGCACGCCTTTGGCAACGCGGCCACGATTTCCGACTTCGCTGATCCAGCTTTTCTTTGTCCTTTTGCCATGATTCAACTATAGCGCATCTTCGTATCTGCGTCAAGTCCCAAGATAGTCGCGGCGACGGGAATCGAACCCGCACGAGCTTGCGCTCACCGATCCCCAGAATCGGCCCGTCTTCCAATTTCGGCACGCCGCGTTGATGTACAATTCGCTTATGAAGGGTGCCGGTGAAATTAGCCATTTCCTTGCGGCACCCAACAACAAATTGTCTTGTGGTGGCGGGCGGGCGAGAGTGTCTTGCCAACGCCATGCTGAGAGTTTGATTGCCATTCGGACCTCAATTCCGTTTGGTGGGGGCTGGGGCGTTGATAGCGCTCCGGCCCCGAATGTTCTTCAGAGACCATGACAGGTTTGGGCGTGCCGGAGTCTGTCCCAAAAACAAAACCGAGCATCTGGTTATGTTGGGGCGAGTCTTGTCAAAATAGGCAAGTCCGTTCGGCGAAATGCGACGGATCGGTCCTATGCTTCGTGATTTGGGAAAATACCTCAGGGCGGTCGGTATGAAATGGCTTTCCAGCTATTCGTTTGTGACCGCTATCCCCGAGGTGGCACGCCTCTTCTCGCCCAATTGGTATTCAAAGGCCACGAATTTCATAGCGCCATATGCGGGGTACGCACAGGTAGCCGTTTTGTCGCTCGGAATTTTCGGGCTGTTCTTCGCCGGTTTTTTAACTTGGAGAGAAGAATACGTCAGAAATAAATCGCCCCTTTATGCACGAATCAGGCAAACCCGTTGTTCTCCATCGAACGTCGCAAACTTTAGCACAATCCGATTTGACGTTGATCTTCGTAATGGGGGACCGCCGACGGTCGCAACTGATTGGCTCTTCTATATCGGCAAGCGCAAACTCGCTAGGGCATCGGAGCGAACTTTTTTTCTCGATAACGAGAGTCCAATCGATCCGCAGAAAACGCCTCTGCCGCAAGGCGCATCTGCATATGGAACATTAGTCTTTACGGTCAAAATGTCGGTGCCAGAAGCGGAGAGTGCGCGGAAGGAATGGCGGCTAATTTGCCAAGACGCTGCAAGGCGCGAGGTAGTGGCCGATGATGTCGAAGCGGACGGGCTCTGAATTGGGGAAGGGGTAAACGCCGGGCAATCTATGGGCAAGTCACGACCGCCAATACCGAAAGAATTGCAGTTATCCATCTTCCGGCGCGACCGCTGGGTTTGTCGATGGTGCAATCGGCCCGTCATCTTCGCGCCAGTTATGCGCCTGATTGAGCGCGACGTTAGATTGGCGCGGAATGGTGCGCCGCTGTCGTACTATCACGCGCATTGGACGCGCGCGGGCGCTCCGCTGCTCGACGAATTGGGAGCGGTGATCGATCACGTCGAAGCCTATTCAACCGGCGGAGCCAACAGCGAAGATAATCTTGCGACCGCCTGCAACAAATGCAACGGGCGCAAAAGCTCCGCGTCTCTGAAAAAGTGGGGCGGGCGCGTTATGCGCAAGCCCATCAAGGGAAAGTACGGGGAGCCGCAACACTGGGACGGGTTATCGGGTGTATTTGTGATTTTGGCACAACGCGATCCGGTCGGCCTTACCGCGTCCGATAGGACATGGCTCAAAGTTTTTACAAAAGGTTTGAAAGTTCATTCGAGAGGGCACGCCTGCGGCGTGCAATAGTATTCTTGACGCGAACGGCCCGACGGCTCTAAGTTTCGGTCCACCATGCGCGTTATTGAGTATATGAAGGCATTACAGCCCCGCCGAATGATCTGGTTCTTAGTCTTCGCAATCGGTGGGATCAGCCTCTCTGGAGTGTTCGGCTACATAATCGGGCACGCAGCCGGTTCGGGGACAGCAGCAGGCACCACTATCGGCGTCTTGGCGGCATTACTAGTCGTTCTCTTCATATCCGGGCTTACTGCGTGGGACAAAGAACGTGTCAGGAATGTGGATAAATGGCCCCGCCTGAACCCACCTCAGCGGGTGGCAATGGCGGATGCGCTCAAACCTTTCTTCCCGGAACCTGAAATAGTGGTTTATACTGACGGTGACGAACCCGCCGAATTTGCCGTCGATTTGTGCGATGTTCTAGGACGTGCAACAAACGGACTGGCAACCTTTGAAGCGCGGCAATACTCATATCCCTTGGCCTCTGGTTTGCGCATAGACGCTCCCACCGACGACACCCGCGCCTTCCTGATCAAAAGCGTTCTTGAGAAATATGCCGGGATAGCGGCCCACCTAGAGCGCCGGTCCAAAGTTGGCTTTCAGATTTTCATCGGAAAGCGGGCATAGATGGTCCCGCTTTCGCCTTCGGGCCGGTCTCCGTCCGGCCTCGTCCGCACTGGTCCGGCCCGGTCCGGCAAAATTGCGTCAAGTACATACTCCCGAATTGCTCTTCCGAGCCCTTTCGGCTTATCGGGCCTGCAAACTGAACCAGTGCCACGATTCGGCGCGGCTACGCGACGATGCTGAGCATCTTGTCTTTTACAAATATGAACTTGGTCGGCGTCTTGCCGGCGAGGTGGCGCGCGACGGCCTCGCTCTTGAGCGCGAGTTCTCGCACGTCGGCTTCCGAAGCGCCCGCGACGACCACTAGGCGATCGCGAACCTTGCCGTTAACCTGCACGACGACGGTTACCGTCTCGTCGCGCACGAGCTTCGGATCGAACTTCGGCCACGCCTCCAGATGAACCGACGCATCGTGGCCGAGCGCCTGCCACATTTCCTCGGTGACGTGCGGCGCCATCGGCGCGAGCATCAGCACAAAGGTCTCCGCGGCGAAACGGCCCATCTCCGCGGGCTTGAGCTTTGCCAGGTAATTGAGCTGATCCATCAGCGCCGCGAGTGCGGTGTTGAAGCGCATCCGCTCGATATGATCGGTGACGACCTGGATCGTTTTGTGTGCGCGCTTGAGCGTTTCTTCGCCTGGCTTGCCGCCGGGGCATCCCGCCTCGACGTAGCGCCGAATCATCGTCCACACGCGCTGGATGAATCGCAGCGTGCCGGCGACGCCGCTTTCGTTCCAGTTGGTCGCTTCGTCAAAGGGGCTCATGAACAGCTCCCAGAGCCGAAGCGCGTCCGCGCCGTACTTGTCGATCATCGCGTCCGGAGTGACGACGTTGCCCTTGCTCTTCGACATCCGCTGGCCGTCGGCGGCCCACACCACACCCTGGTTGCGCAAGGCGGGGAACGGTTCGTCGAATCCAATCAGCTCCGCGTCGAACATGACTTTGGTCCACATCCGCGCGTACAGCAGATGCATCACGGCATGCTCGGCGCCGCCGACATAGAGATCGACCGGCAACCAGTAATCGACCGCGCTCCGATCGAATGGGCGGCGGTCTTCATGCGGCGAGGCGAAGCGTAGGAAGTACCACGACGAACACGCGAAGCCGTCGAGCGTGTCGGTCTCGCGCTCAGCCGGGCCGCCGCACTTGGGGCAGGTCGTGTTGACGAACGATGCGACGTTGGCGAGCGGAGAGCGGCCGGTGCCCGACGGCAGATAGTCCTTCATCGGAGGCAACATCACGGGCAGTTGATCTTCCGGCACCGGTACGATCCCGTCGGTCTTGCAGTACACCATCGGAATCGGACATCCCCAGTAGCGCTGACGCGAGATCAGCCAGTCGCGCATCCGGTAGTTGATAGTCGCGCGGCCGATTCCGTGTTCCTCGGCGTACTTTGCGACGGCCGTGATCGCATCAGCCGTCGTCATCCCGTTGAGAAATTCTGAATTGATGGCGATGCCGGATTCGGTGAACGCGCGATCCGCCGGTGGAGCGCCGCCGTCTGCTGGTGCGGTCACGCGAGGAATCTCGAGACCGAACTTCGTGGCGAATTCGAAATCGCGCTGATCCTGGCCGGGCGCGCCCATGATTGCGCCGGTGCCGTAGCCCATCAGGACGTAGTCGGCGATCCAAACCGGGATGTCTCTATCGGTAAAGACGTTGTGCGCGTAGGCGCCGGTGAAGACGCCGGATTTCTCCTTGACCGTGGACATCCGCTCGATTTCAGTCTGGCGGCGCGCGTCGGCGACATAAGCTTTGACCACCGCGCGCTGCGCGTCCGTAGTAATCTCTGCGACGAGCGGATGCTCCGGCGCGAGCACCATGAACGATACGCCGAAGACGGTGTCGGGGCGGGTGGTGAAAAAGCGGATTTCCTTATCGGCGTGAGCGGGCACCGGGAAGGCAAGCTCCGCGCCTTCGCTGCGCCCGATCCAGTTGCGCTGCATCAGCTTGATCGGTTCCGGCCAGTCGAGGCCATCCAAATCGTCGAGCAATCGATCCGCGTATTCGGTGATCTTGAGATACCACTGCTCGAGATCTTTCTTGCTGACCGGCGAGTCGGGATGCCGCCAGCAGCATCCGTTGACGACCTGTTCGTTGGCGAGGATGGTGCGGCACTTGTCGCACCACCATTGCGCTCCGGTGGCGCGGTAGGCCAGGCCGCGTTTGTAGAGCATCAGGAAGAACCACTGCGTCCACTTGTAATACTCCGGTGACGACGAGTTGATCTCGCGCGTCCAGTCGTACGCGCATCCGGAGATTGTCAGTTGGCGCTTGAAGTTGGCGGCGTAACGCGGGACGGTTTCCGTTGGATGCGATCCTTTCAGGATCGCCTCGTTTTCCGCGGGCAGTCCGAACGCATCCCATCCCATCGGGTGCAGCACGTTGAATCCCGCCATCCGCTTGAAGCGTCCGATTACGTCGCACGGAACGTAGTTGTGCAGATGACCGACGCTCAGCCCGGCGCCGGACGGGTAGGGAAACATCTCGAGAATGTAGAATTTCGGGCGTGCGGGTTGCTCGCGCGTGCCGTAGAGATTGGCGCGTTGCCATTCAGCCTGCCACGCGGGCTCGATTTTCTTTGGGTCGTAACGTTCGTCCATCGTAGTTTTTGCGTGAGGTCGCCGGATATGCGTCTGGGCTACGCGAGTTTAGCCTGCCGATCGCGCGGCTCCAACTATGTCGCGACGCGGGAATCGGGACAATCGCAAAAGTGAGCCGCAGCGGCGCGTTGATGCAGATCTCATGCGGGAATAATCTCATCCGTGATGGTTCGGGATGCGGAAAATATCGTGGTCGGCGCGGTCGAGGCGGCGCTTGCGCGCGCGCGGATCCGTCGGGGCGCATCGATACTGATCGGGCTTTCCGGCGGGGCGGATTCGGTTGCGCTTACTTGTGCGCTGCTTGAACTTCGCCAGAGGCTGGGACTCCGGATTGCGGCGGCGCATTTGAACCATCGGATTCGAGGGGATGAGTCGGATCGCGACGAAGCTTTCGTGCGCGCCATGTGCGCGCGACTTGGGGTTGAATTGATCGTCGAACGCGCCGAGGGACTCGACGCGTCGATTTCCAGCGCGAACCTGGAGGAGCGGGCGCGCGAGGTGCGCCGCGATTTCCTCGGTCGCGTCGCGGACCGCATCGGTGCGGACTTTGTCGCGCTCGGGCACCATCGCGACGACCAGGCCGAGACCGTGCTGATGCGCCTGATGCGCGGCGCCGGCGCGGCGGGGATGGCGGCGATGGCCGAGCACGGGCCGGGTCGGTTGATTCGTCCGATGCTGTCGGTTTCGCGCGCCGACATTCGCGGCTATCTGGACGCGCGCGCGGTTGCGTTCGTGGAAGATTCGACGAATTCGTCGCGCGGCATTCTGCGCAACCGGATTCGCGCCGAACTGCTCCCGATGCTCGAGCGCGAGTACGCGCCGGGGCTTGGCGGGCGGCTGGTGGAAGTTGCGGCCGAGATGCGCTCGCTCGACGAGCTGGTCGCGGCGATTGCCGCGCGCGAATTGGACGCGATGCGCCGGCGCGGCGGCGCGCTCGACGTGTCGGGATTCAGCGGGATGAATCGCGCGGTGCAACCGGTTGCGATTCGGCTGTTTCTCTCCGAGCGGATGGGATCTTTGCGCGCAATTTCGCGCGCGCATATCGAAGCGATGCGTCAACTCATCCTGGAAGGCGGTCCGAGCGACTCGATCGATCTTCCGGGCGGCTGGCGCGCCGGGCGCGAGTACCATCTGATTCGAGTGGCGCATCCGCGGGCCAAGCGCGAAGCAGGCGCCGCGGTCGGCGCCGCCGCGGGATTCTCGGTTGCGATTGCGGCGGACGGAATCACAGTCGTGGAAGCGGCGGGCTTTGCGTTCGAGGCTTCGACGAATCCGGCCGCGCACGCGTCGATGCCGGATAGTTCGTTTTCGCTGGTCGCGATGTTCGATGCCGCGAAAATCGCGGACGCAGGGATGGTCGCGCGCAATTTTATGAAGGGCGACAGGATGCATCCGATGGGGATGCGCGGCACGCGCAAGGTCCATGACGTGTTTGTGGATCGCAAGCTGCCACGCGCAAGGCGGGAGCGCTTCCCGGTGGTCACGGTCGGCGGCGAAATCGCGTGGCTTCCGGGGCTCGCGCGCGCGGACTGCGCGTTGGTCACCAAGGCCACCGAAACCGTACTGCGCGTTGAGGCGTCTGAAATCGCGGCTTAGGGCCTGCCACGTTGCGTGCGGATCAACGCGCGTGATATTTTGTCTAATAGCATGAACCAGTTTTCTCGCAGTATTGCGCTATGGCTAGTGCTGGGACTGATGTTCCTGCTGCTGTTCAATATCTTCAGCAGGCAACAGCCCAAAGAACCCGAAATAATTTTCTCGGACTTCCTCAATCAGGTTGAGAAAAACCAGGTCGCCCAGGCGACGATTCAGGGAAATCTAATCAAGGGCGACACTACCAGCGGGGAGCATTTCAAGACCTACGCGCCCGAGGATCCCGACCTGGTCAAGACGCTGCGCGAAAAGGGCGTCAAGATCGCGGCCAAGCCGGTCGAAGGCGATCCGTGGTGGATGGTCGCGCTGGTGCAGTGGTTCCCGATCTTAGTGCTGGCGGCGCTGTGGATTTTCTTCATGCGCCAGATGCAAATCGGCGGCGGCAAGGCGATGTCGTTCGGCAAGAGCCGAGCCAAGCTGCTGACTGAAAATACCCATAAAGTTACCTTCGGCGACGTGGCGGGAATCGACGAGGCCAAGGACGAGCTCGAAGAGATAATTCAATTTTTGCGCGACCCCAAGCGCTTCACCCGGCTGGGCGGCAGAATCCCCAAGGGCGTGCTGCTGGTCGGGGCGCCGGGAACCGGCAAGACGCTGCTCGCGCGGGCGATCGCCGGCGAAGCGGGCGTGCCGTTCTTTTCGATCTCGGGATCGGACTTTGTCGAGATGTTTGTGGGCGTGGGCGCGTCGCGCGTGCGCGACCTGTTCGTCCAGGGCAAGAAGCATGCGCCGTGCATCATCTTTATAGACGAGATCGATGCGGTGGGACGTCATCGCGGGGCCGGCCTTGGCGGCGGTCACGATGAACGCGAACAGACGCTCAACCAGTTGCTGGTCGAGATGGACGGATTCGAGGCCAACGAGGGCGTGATCCTGGTGGCCGCCACCAATCGCCCCGACGTGCTCGACCCGGCGTTGCTGCGCCCGGGCCGCTTCGATCGGCGGGTGGTGGTGCCGCTGCCCGACGTCAAGGGGCGCGAGGGCATTCTCAAGGTCCACACCCGCAAGGTGCCGCTGTCCGACGACGTCGATGCGACCAAGCTTGCGCGTTCGACCCCGGGCTTCGCCGGAGCCGACCTGGAGAACCTTGTCAACGAGGCCGCGCTGCTGGCGGCGCGCCGCAACAAGGACAAGGTCGAGATGTCCGACTTCGAGCTGGCCAAGGACAAGGTGATGATGGGCGCGGAACGGCGCTCGATGGTGATGTCGGGCTCGGAGCGCAAGATAATCGCTTATCATGAAGGCGGGCATGCGTTGGTCGCGATGCTTCAGCCCGGTGCGGACCCGGTCCACAAGGTTACGATTATCCCGCGCGGGATGGCGCTTGGCGTGACGCAGCAATTGCCGCTGGACGATCGCTACACCTATCCCCGCGACTACCTGGTGACGCGGTTGGCGGTGATGTTCGGCGGCCGCACCGCGGAAGAACTCGTGTTCGGCCAGATGACGACCGGCGCGGGCAACGACATCGAAAAGGCGACCGAGCTCGCGCGCAAAATGGTCTGCGAATGGGGCATGAGCAAGGAGCTGGGCCCGATGACCTTCGGCCGGCGCGAGGAACAGATCTTTTTGGGCCGCGATATCTCGCATCATAAGGATTACTCCGAGCAGACCGCGCTCGAGATCGATCGCGAAGTGCGCCGCATCATCGATGACTCGTATCAGAAGGCGCGCCAGCTCCTGTCGGATCATCTGCCGCTGCTTCACGCGATCGCCGCGCGGCTGCTCGAGAAGGAAGTGCTCGACGGCAGCGAAGTCGAGGCGATGGTGACGGCGTTCCGCGAAGGGCGCGAGCTGCCGCCGTCGCCGGCCGCGGTGCGCAACGATTTTCCGCCGCGTCCGGGCGCGGAACCGGGCAAGGAGAAGCGCGCCGACAACGAAAACGAAAGCCCGGTGCCCGGACTCCCGCCCAAACCGGTCCTCGTGTAGTCGTCTTCGCCGGCGTGCTCGCGGCGCTATGATCGATTCGCCGCGGCGGGTCGGTTGCCGCGTGGCTGAGGGGGAGTGGGGCCGGTGCGATGCGACGCTCGCGGATCAAAACCAAATCATCGACTGATCGAGGCATGCGCAAGCGCACGCCTCATCCCTCGCATCTCAAGCTTTGCGACGGTCGTGTAATCGAGTTCCCCGCGGTAATGGGCGTGCTCAACGTCACGCCCGACTCCTTCTCCGACGGCGGCAGATACCTAGACACGGACCGCGCCGTCGAGCACGCGCTTGCGATGGAAGCGGCAGGCGCCGGCCTGATCGACGTCGGCGGTGAATCGTCGCGTCCCGCGGGCGCGTCCGAGGTCCCGGTCGAGGTCGAGCTCGCGCGAGTCAGGCCGGTGCTCGCGCGCTTAAGCAAGCGCCTCGGCGTGCCAATCTCGATCGACACGCGCCGCGCGGAGGTCGCGCGCGTCGCGCTCGACTCCGGCGCGGCGATCATCAACGATATCACGGCGCTTGAGCACGACTGCGAAATGGCGCCGCTGGCGGCGCAAACGAAGTGCGCGGTGGTGCTGATGCATATGCGCGGCGGTCTCGCCAATCATCTCGAGTTCGCACGCTACCGCGACGTGGTGCGCGAGGTCGTCGAATTTCTGGAGGCGCGCGCGCGATTTGCCGCCGCGGCGGGAGTTGTGCGCTCGCGAATCATCCTCGACCCGGGACTAGGCTTCGCCAAGACGGCCCAGCATAATCTGAAATTGCTGGCCGCCTTGCCCGCCCTCTGTGCGCTCGGCTATCCCGTATTGGTGGGAGCGTCGCGCAAGAGCTTTGTGGCGCGAATTGCCGGTGCCGGCGAGCGCGAGCTGGAATTCGGCACCGCGGCTGCCAACGCGCTGGCAGTGGCCGCCGGCGCGTCGATTGTGCGCGTGCACGACGCAGGTGCGGCCGTCGCCGTGGTGGCAATGGCCGCGGCGATAACCCGGCGGGACCGGCGGTTCAGGCGCAATGCATAACTACATACCCATGATACCGCAGCCGCGATGGCAGGACGTCGTTGACATCCTGATCGTGGCCTACGTGATATACCGGATCGCGCTATTGATCCGCGGCACGCGCACGATGCAGATGGTGGTCGGGATGGTGATCGTGGGCGGCGCATTCGTCGCGTCGCAGGTGCTCGGACTGTTCACGCTCAACTGGCTCTTGAACAACTTCCTTGGTTCGTTGTTTGTGATCCTGGTGGTTATCTTTCAGGCCGACATTCGCCGCGCGCTGACCCGGGTCGGTGCGCGGTCCTTCCTGGGCCGCAATGCGGCTGCGGTCACGCCTGCGGAGGAAATAGCCACCGCCGCGGCGTGGCTTTCGGCGCGTCGAGTCGGCGCGCTGATAGTGATCGAACAGGACGACGGCCTGGGCGAGTTCGTCGAGAGCGGAAGAACCGTTGACGCCAAGGTCTCGCCCGAGCTGCTCGAAACGATTTTCACCAATGGCTCTCCGCTGCATGATGGCGCCGTGATCATAAACGGCGACCGGATACTCGCCGCGGCGTGCCTGCTGCCGCTGTCGCAAAACCCCAACGTAAGCCTGGCGCTGGGCACGCGTCATCGCGCGGCGATTGGAATGAGCGAGGACAGCGACGCGGTTGTGCTGGTCGTGTCCGAGGAGGACGGCACGATTTCTCTTGCCCGCGGCGGCGTTCTGAGCCGTGGACTGGAACCAGCCGAGGTCCTGTCCACACTGAGGAAGCTGCCGGGTTAGGCGCGCGAGGGCAAAACCGCGACGGGACGACGCACGATGAGGCTGGGCGACTTCAAAAATTTGTTCAAAGTTAGGGGCGTGCGGCGGCTCCGCGGCGCCGACATCGGGCTGCGCACATTTGCGGTGGTGCTCGCGATCGGGCTGTGGATATTCGTCAACGCGGGCGAGCGGGGCTCAGTCGAGCCGCTCACGGTGCCGATCAGCTATCGCGCGCTGCCGCCGGGGATGGTGATCGTGAACCATCCGCCGACGCTCGTAAAAATCGAAGTCACCGGTCCGCGCACCCTGCTGTCGCTGTTGGATCCCGAGCGGCTCACGCTCAAAATCGATCTGCGCGGCGTTGCGGCCGGACAATCCGAGTTCAAGATATATCCCGCGATGTTCAACGTGGGACGAAATACCGCCGTGACCAGCATCTCGCCCGATCAATTGTCGCTTGATGTCGATCGCCTGGTTACCCGCGACGTGCCGGTCCATCTGGCGGTTCAGGGCAAGGTCGAGCCGGGCTACACGATTACCTCGGTCGATATTACGCCGCCAACCGTCACCATCGCCGGGCCCAGCCGCTTCGTCACGCCGCTTACGTCGGTCAGCACGGAACCCTTCGACTTGAAGGGACTCACCGCGGATGCCGACCGCTCGGTTGATATCGTGGCGCCCAATCCGGCGTTGGGATTCTCTACCGGTCATGTCGATGCGCGGATCAATGTCGCGGAGGCGATTGCCGACCGTGAGTTTCGCGCGGTTGACGTGGAAGTCAGGGACAGTGGCTTCAAGTACCGCGTCGAACCCAGGCAGGCCACGCTGACGATTCGCGGGCCCGCGGTCAAGCTCGCGGCTCTCGCGCTGAAGGGGCTGGCCTATGTTGACGCCAAGGGCGTTGCACCCGGCTCGCACGAATTGCCGCTCCAGGTGACACTGCCCGACGGAATGCAGTTGGTGCGCCAGCTACCCGACAAGGTTAGACTGCGGATCTATCACGAGAAGCTGACAACTACTGCCGATGAGCACCCATCGTAAACTGTTCGGCACCGACGGCGTCCGCGGAGTCGCCAATCAGGAGCCGATTACCTCCGAGACCGCGCTGAAGCTCGGCCGTGCGCTCGCTCATGTGTTCCGCAATTCCACCGGTCGTCATCGCAGAATTCTGATCGGCAAGGACACCCGCCTCTCGGGCTACATGCTCGAGACCGCGATCGAGTCCGGAATCTGCTCGATGGGCGTGGACGTATGGCTGGTGGGTCCTCTCCCCACCCCCGCGATCGCGTTTCTGACCCGCAGCATGCGCGCCGACGCGGGCGTGGTCATATCGGCCTCGCACAATCCCTTCCAGGACAACGGCATCAAGTTTTTTTCGCGCGAAGGATTCAAACTCGACGACCAGACCGAGCGCCGAATCGAAGCGCTGGTATTCGACGAAACCGAGGTCGGGAAGCATCGCGCGCGCGCCGGCGATATCGGCAAGGCGGCGCGAATCGACGACGCGCTCGGCCGTTACCTGGTGTTTCTGAAGTCGTGCCTGCCGCGCTCGGTCGCATTCGACGGGATGAAGGTCGCGATCGATTGCGCCAACGGCGCGGCCTACAAGGTCGGCCCCGACGCGCTCGAGGAACTGGGCGCCGAGGTCGTGGCGATCGCGGCCGAGCCCAACGGCACCAACATCAATCTGAATTGCGGCGCGACGCACCTCGACGCGATCCGCCAGACCGTTGCGCGCGAGCACGCCAACGTCGGCATCGCGCTCGACGGCGACGGCGATCGCGTGATGCTGATCGACGAGCGCGGCGAGGTCTTCGACGGCGACGACATGATGGCGCTGCTCGGCCGCAAGCTCGCCGCCCAAGGCCGGCTTAGCCACAACGCCGTGGTTGCAACCGTGATGAGCAACTTCGGACTCGAGCTGGCGCTTCGCGACGCGGGCGTGCGGCTGATCCGCACCGAGGTCGGCGACCCCGCCGTCGCGCGCGAGATGCGGCTGAACTCGTACAACCTGGGTGGCGAGCAGTCGGGCCACGTGATCTTCATGGATTACTCGACCACCGGCGACGGAATGATTAGCGCGTTGATGGTGCTCGCACAGATGGCCGAGAGTGGGCGCACGCTCAGCGAACTCCGCGCGATGCGCCGCGTGCCGCAAGTTCTGGAAAACGTGCGCGTCCGGCATCGCGTGCCGATTGCCGAGATGCCCGACGTTCAACGAATCATCGCCGACGCCGAGCGGCGCTTGGCCGGCGCCGGCCGGCTGCTGGTGCGATATTCGGGGACCGAGATGCTCGCGCGCGTGATGGTCGAAGGCGCCGACGGTGTTCAGATCAAAACGCTCGCCCAGGAAATCGGCGCCGCCATCCAGAAGTACGCCGGCCCGCAGTGACTAGTCGAATGCGAAACCCACCGTGGGTTTCGCCCTTCCTTGGGCAGGGGCCAGCCCCTGCACCTTAGTAAGGATGAAGAAAAGATGCGGGCCTCGCCCTGTCAGAACTGTTTGGGGGGAAAGAGATGTTCAGGCGGCCGGTCGCCTGCTTTTTCTGTCGGCCCAATTTTGTGTCATCCCGAGCGGAGTCTGCGGAGTCGAGGGACCCCGGATCTTTTTCTTTGCCGTGCGCCCGTGGCACCTCTCTATCAGGGAGAGGCCGCGCCTCCGGCGCGGGTGAGGGTCCGAATTCCAAATTCCACGCGCGGGTTCCTTCGCTGCGCTCAGGATGACACAAAAAAAGTTCTAACAGG
>NZ_DATCTO010000100.1 GCF_036567905.1 Candidatus Binatus sp. | reverse complement strand
GGAACCCAGGGAGGGTTCCACATTCAATTAAGTTCTTCTCGATTGCGCGCCGGTGATAAAGTGGTTTGCATGCCCACCGCGCTCGACGATTTTCATCCCGCCGTTCGCACCTGGTTCGAGCGCCGCTTTGCGGCGCCCTCGCGCGCGCAGGAGCTTGGATGGCCCGTCATCGGCGCCGCCACGCCGGCGCCCGGCTTCGACGTCCTGCTATGCGCGCCGACCGGCAGCGGCAAGACGCTGGCCGCCTTCATGTGGGCAATCAACGGGCTGGTCGTCGGCGCGGCGCGCAACGGGCTGCGCGATGAAGTCTCGGTGCTGTACGTTTCGCCGCTCAAGGCGCTGGCCAACGACATCCGGCTCAATCTCGAGGAGCCGCTCGACGGCGTGCGCGACGCCGGCGCCGAAGCGGGCCTCGATCTTTCGCGCATTCGCGCCGGCCTTCGCACTGGCGACACCTCCGCGAGCGAGCGCGCTGGGATGCTGCGGCGTCCGCCGCATATTCTGGTGACGACGCCCGAGTCGCTGTTCATCCTGCTGACCTCGCCCAGGTTTCGCGAAAAACTCGCCGCCGTCCGCCACGTGATTGTCGATGAACTCCACGCGCTGGCCGGCAACAAGCGCGGTGCGCATCTCGGGCTGACGCTGGAACGGCTGGAGCGCTTCGTGACGAGTCGCGGGAATGCGCGGCCGAATCGAATCGGCCTGTCGGCGACGTTGAATCCGATCGAAAAGCTGGCCGGGTTTCTGGCCGGCTACGAAGTGGCGCGCGACAACTCGCGCTCGCCGCGTCCGATAAAAATAGTTCGCGCCGACGATCGCGTCCGCACGATGGACCTCGAGGTCATCGCGCCCGGCCCCGAGCTTGGACCGCTGGCCACGCATCCGCATTGGGAAGCGATGTACGACGAAGTTGCGCGCCTGATCGGCCAGCATCGCACGACGCTGGTTTTCACGCTCAGCCGCCGCTTTGCCGAGCGGGTCGCACTCAATCTGCAGAAGCGGCTCGGCGCCGACGCCGTGATGGCGCATCATGGCAGCCTCGCGCGCGCCGAGCGGCTGCTCGCCGAGCAACGCCTCAAGCGCGGCGAGCTGAAGGCGATCGTCGCGACCGCGTCGCTCGAACTCGGCATCGACGTCGGCGCCGTCGAGCTCGTCTGCCAGCTCGATTCGCCCAAGTCCATCTCGGCCGCGATTCAACGCGTCGGCCGGTCGGGGCACAGCCTCGGCGCGACTCCCAAGGGGCGCTTCTTCGCGCTGACCACCGACGATTTGCTCGAATGCGGCGCGGCGGTGCGCGCGATTCGCCGCGGGCATCTCGACGAAGTGGAAATCCCGATGGGATGCGCCGATGTCGCGGCGCAGCAAATCATCGCAATCGCCGCCGAGGAAGAGGAAATCGCCGAAGCCGAGCTGCTGCGCGTGCTGCGCAGCGCCTATAACTTCGGCGATCTCGACGCCCATAAGATGCGTCATCTTCTGGAACAACTCGCGGCCGAGTTTCCTGAAAAAATCACGGGCGCGTCGCCAAAGATTTTTTTCGATCGCGTCAACGCCCGCGTCCGCCCGCGCCGATCCGCCCGCCTGTCGGCCATCACCTCGGGCGGAACGATTCCCGAAGCCGGCAACTACGACGTCGTGATCGAGTCCGAGGGCCGCAAGGTCGGCGATGTCGAGGAAGACTTCGCGCAGGAATCGTCGCGCGGCGACGTGTTCTCGCTCGGCTCGATGCCCTGGCAGATTCAGCGCATCTCGCGCGGACGCCTGATGGTCGAGCCGGCGCCCGGGATGGCGCCGACGCTGCCGTTCTGGCAGACCGAGGCGGGCGGGCGCTCGCAGGCGCTGTCGGCGGAGATTTGCGACCTTCGGCGCGAGATTTGGAGCCGTCTCGAACGCAACGAATCGGCGGCCGACTGGCTGACGAGCGAATGCGCGATGTCGGAGCGCGCCGCCATGCAGGCCGTTGACTACGTCCGCCGCGGGGTCGAGGCGCTCGGCGCGATCCCGGACGAAAGGACCGTCGTCGTCGAGCGCTTCTTCGACGGCGTGGGCGGCACGCAAATCGTCATTCACACGCCATTCGGTATCCGCCTCAATCGCGGACTTGGCCTGGCGATTCGAAAGCGCCTATGCCAGTCGTTTGATTTCGAAATCCAGGCGTCGGCGATCGACGACGGGGTGCTGCTCGCGCTGAATTCGCGGCATAGTTTTCCGCTCGACACTCTGTTCGGCATGCTGAAGGCGCGCAACGCGCGCGAGGTACTTATCCAGGCTCTGCTGGCTGCGCCGATGTTCGAAGTGCGCTTCCGCCACGTCGCCACGCGCGCGCTGGCGGTGATGCGCTCATCGCACGGCAAGAAGGTGCCTGCCTGGATTCAACGCATCCGCTCGCAGGAGCTTCTGTCCGCGATTTTTCCCGGCCAGCAAGCCTGCTTCGAGAATCGGCCGGCCACGATCGAACTCCCGGACCATTTTCTGATCGAGGAAACGATTCGCGAATGCCTGGAGGAGTCCACCGACCTGCCGCGCACGGTGCGGATGCTCGAAGGTATCGAGAGCGGCGCGATTCGCAGCGTCGCCGTCGATGCGATCGCGCCGTCGGTGTTTGCCCATCGTATCCTGCTCGCGTCGGACTATTCATTTCTCGACGACGGCGAACGCGCCAATCGCCGGTCGCGGACCGTGACGATGAATCGTGGCATGGCCGAGGACGTACTGCGCAAAGAAGACCTTTCCGAGCTGCTCTCGGCGGAGGCGGTCAGCAGCGTCGTCGCCGAAGTGACGGGCCGCGCGGCCGGACGCAGGCCGCGCTCGCGCGATGAATTGTACGAATTGATCCGGGCGCACGGTTCGCTCACGCAGGCCGAGGTTGAAGAACGCGCCGGCGAGAACGGCCGCGCGATGATTGCGGAGCTGGACGCGGAGCGGCGGATCGCACGTGTCAGCGTAAGCAGCGAAGCGCCAGCGCAAATCATTGCGAGCGAAGATAAGGCCATCTTTGCCGCCGCATATTCCACCGCGTCGATTGACGGCGGTTACCAATCGAGCGACGAGGGCCGCGATGGCGACGGTGCGCGCGCCGAACTCGTGCACCGCGCGATGAAGACTTGCGGACCGGCGACGGCCGGTGAAATCGCGGCGCGGCTGCATCTCAAAGAATCGGACGTCGAGCGGAATCTCGCAGCGCTGGAAGGGGCGGGCGGAATTTTTCGCGGTCATTTCACTCGCGCCGACGCGATTCAGTGGTGCGACCGCTACAACCTGGAACGGATTCATCGGATGACGCTGGCGCGGGTGCGCGCTGAAATCGAGCCGTGCGCGGATCACGAGTACGCGGCGTTTCGGCTGCGATGGATGCGTGTCGGCGGCGCTGAGCTGCCGGCCGATCAGAGCGGCGTCGCGACGGTGCTCGAACAGTTATCAGGTATCGCGGCGACGCCCGAGATTTGGGAGCGCGCGATTATCCCGGCGCGCATCGCAGGCTATCGGCCCGAGATGCTCGACCTGGTCTGCATGAGCGGCCGGATGAAGTGGGTCGCCGTTGCCGACGAAGGGGTCGAAGGCGCGCCTGGCGCGAGCACGCCGTTGCGGGTCACATTCATTGCGCGCAAGGCCAGCCTGTTTGTACCGCGCGAAGCATCCGCGCCGGGGGACGCGAAGGAGCAGGCGGTGCTGGAGGCGCTGGGAGCCGCGGGCGCGCAGTACCTGGATGAGGTCGCGGAGCGCGCGAATGTTTCGGAGCGCGACGCATTGTCCGCGCTATGGCGGATGGCGGCGGCGGGGCGCGTGAGCAACGACAACTTTGCGCCGCTGCGGATGTTTGCCGGCGATCGCGGCGCCGAGCGCGCGCTGGAGCCGGTCGCGCGCCGCCCGGCGACTCGCCACGACGCTGCGGTTCGCGCACGGCTGAAGTCGAGCCTGGCGGGCCGATGGTCGCTGATACGCGCGGGCGAGCATCGGGCAGGCAGCCCGGATGACGCGCGGGATCTCGCGCTCAAATTGCTCGAGCGCCATGGAATTCTCGCCCGGGAGATGCTCGGGCTGGAGTCGGCGCATATCTCGTGGAACGAGATCGCGTATGCGCTGCGGCGGCTGGAATATGGCGGCGCGATTAGGCGCGGGTGGTTCGTGAGATCGATTTCGGGGGAACAATATGCGCTGCCGGAGGCGGTGCAGATGCTGCGCGCGGCGCGCAGTCTTATTGCGGCGCGAGATAAACCGATTGCGTTGAGCGCAATCGATCCCGCCAATCCGTACGGCGCCGTGATTGCCGGATGCGGTATCGCGCGCGAGGCGGCCAACGTCGTGGTGATTCGCGCCGGCCGCGTGATCGCGGGATTGCAGGGGCGCGCGATGATCACGGCGGGCGAAGGCGGCGCCGGCGACGAGAGTTTTGGCGCGGCGGTGGCGGCTGTTCTGGCGCTGAAGCCGCGCATCACGCTCGATTCAATCGACGGTGTGGCGGCTCTGGAATCGCCGCGGGTCGGCATTCTGGCCGCGATGCGATTTCATTCCGATGGACGCTCGCTGGTGTTCGACGGATTGCATGGCCCGGCGCCCGCGCGCGCATCGCGCCGGAGTTAATCCAGCCGGTTGATTGGGCGCGCTCACGGGGTATTCTGAACGCATAGCAAATCGAATCGGATTGGTTGGGCGCGCCGGATTGGGAGCGCGCGTCACATTCCAGCAACCTATCAACCCAGTTACCGCGCGAGGAAGGCAGGACTCGATCAATGGCGACTAACAGTTTCGGTGCTCGTTCGACGCTTTCGGTGGAAGGCAAAAGCTACACGATCTTCAAGCTCGAAGCGCTGGAGAAGCGCGGGTATTCGCTGGCGCGGATGCCGTATTCGATCAAGGTGATGCTGGAGAACGTGCTGCGGCACGAGGACGGCGCGGTCGTGACGACCGGGCAGGTCGAGGCGCTGGCCAAATGGAACGGCAAGGGCGGAGAGCGGGAAATCTCGTTCATGCCGGCGCGCGTGCTGCTGCAGGATTTCACGGGCGTGCCGGTGGTGGCGGATCTGGCGGTGATGCGCGACGCGATCAAACGCCTCGGCGGCGATCCCGCCAAGATCAGCCCGCTGCAGCCGGTTGACCTGGTGATCGATCACTCGGTGCAGGTCGATTCTTTTGGCAGCGCCGATTCGTTCGCGGCCAACGCGCGGCTGGAATTCGAGCGCAACCGCGAGCGCTATCTTTTTCTGCGCTGGGGGCAGGGCGCATTCGACAACTTCCGCGTGGTTCCACCCGACACTGGAATCGTTCACCAGGTGAATCTGGAATATCTTGCGCCGGTGGTTTTTTCGTCGAAGAACGGCGAGGCGTATCCGGACACGGTGATTGGCACGGATTCGCATACCACGATGATCAACGGTCTGGGCGTGGTGGGATGGGGCGTGGGCGGAATCGAAGCTGAAGCCGCGATGCTCGGGCGCTCGGTGCCGATGCTGATTCCCGAAGTGATCGGGTTTCGGCTGGCGGGCAGCCTGCGTCCGGGGGCGACCGCAACCGACCTGGTGCTGACGGTCACGCAGATGCTGCGCAAGAAGGGCGTGGTCGGCAAATTCGTTGAATACTTCGGGCCGGGGCTCAAGTCGCTGCCGGTGGCGGATCGCGCGACGCTGGGCAACATGTCGCCCGAGTATGGCGCGACGATGGGATTTTTTCCGGTTGACGATCAGACGCTCACTTATCTGCG
Source organism: Candidatus Binatus sp. (assembly GCF_036567905.1). Classification (NCBI taxonomy): domain Bacteria; phylum Candidatus Binatota; class Binatia (SeqCode); order Binatales (SeqCode); family Binataceae (SeqCode); genus Binatus (SeqCode); species Binatus sp. (SeqCode). The sequence goes on along the minus strand of NZ_DATCTO010000100.1, from coordinate 36,874 downwards.
GCTGACGGGGCGCAGCGACGCCCAAATCAAACTGATCGAGGCCTACTGCAAGGCGCAAGGCCTGTTTAATTCCGCCGATGCGCCCGAGCCGAAATTTTCCGACACTCTCGAACTCGATCTCGGCAGCGTCGTGCCGAGCATGGCGGGGCCGCGCCGTCCGCAGGATCGAGTTGCGCTGACCGCGGCGAAGAGCGGTTTCCGCAGCGAGCTTGCCAAGGAATTCGAGCAGCATCCGAGCGTCGATCGCAAAGAGCTGGCGAAATGGGTGGCCGAAGGCGGCAACGGCGCGTCGGCGGGCGAAGCGGCGATTGTCGAATCGAAGCTCGGCCATATCGCCAACAAGGTCGAAGTGCATTCCGAGGGCGGGAGCTACGCGCTGACGCATGGCTCGATCGTGATCGCCGCGATCACCAGCTGCACGAACACGTCGAATCCGTCGGTGATGCTCGCGGCGGGAATTCTCGCGCAAAAGGCGGTCGCGCGCGGGCTGACGGTCAAGCCGTGGGTGAAGACCAGCCTGGCGCCGGGTTCCAAGGTCGTGACGCAGTACCTCAAGCGCGCGGGGCTGACCGAGTCGCTCGACAAGCTGCGCTTCAACCTGGTCGGCTACGGATGCACGACCTGCATCGGCAACAGCGGGCCGGTCGCGGAGGAGATCGCGGGGGCGGTGAAGCAGGGCAACCTGGTGGCATGCGCGATTCTGAGCGGCAATCGCAATTTCGAGGGGCGGATCAATCCCTCGGTGCGATTCAACTACCTGGCGTCGCCGCCGCTGGTGGTTGCATACGCGATTGCGGGCACGATGGATATCGACGTCGAGCACGAGCCGCTCGGCACGGGTTTAGACGGACGCCCGGTGTATCTGCGCGACATCTGGCCGTCGCAGGAGGAAGTGGCGGCGGCGCTGGCGGGTTCAGTTGACGCCGCGATGTTCAAGAGCGAGTACGGCCAGGTGTTCGACGGCGACGAGCGATGGAAGAGCCTGGCCGTGCCGGAGGGCAACCTGTTCCACTGGGAGAAGGATTCGTCCTACGTGAAGGCGCCGCCGTTTTTCGACGGGGTGACGGCCAAGGTGGGCGAGCTCTCCGATATCAGCGGAGCGCGGGCGCTGGCGGTGCTCGGCGACAGCGTGACGACGGATCATATATCGCCGGCCGGCTCGATCGCGGCCGACAGTCCGGCGGGCAAGTATCTGATCGCACATGGCGTGGCGCCCAAGGATTTCAACTCGTACGGATCGCGGCGCGGAAATCATGAAGTAATGATGCGCGGGACGCTGGCGAATATCCGGCTCAAGAACCTGATGGTGCCGGGGGTGGAAGGCGGCTTCACCGCGCATATTCCGGACGGCGAGCGGATGACGATCTTCGACGCGTCGGAGCGTTACTGCAAAGCAGGGACTCCGCTAATAGTGATCGCGGGCAAGGAATACGGCACGGGCTCGTCGCGCGATTGGGCCGCCAAGGGCGTGCAACTGCTGGGCGTGCGCGCGGTAATCGCGGAGAGCTTCGAGCGAATCCATCGCAGCAACCTGATCGGGATGGGCGTGCTGGCGCTGGAGTTCAAGGGCGGCGACAGCCGCGAGAAGCTCGGACTGACCGGGAAGGAAGTATTTTCGATCACGGGATTGAAGGCGGGGATCAAGCCGCGTCAGGCGGTGAAAGTACACGCGCAGTCCAGCGGCAAGCCGATCGAGTTCGAGGCGACGCTGCGGGTCGATACGCCCGAGGAGGTCGAGTACATCCGGCACGGCGGAATCCTGCCGTTCGTGCTGCGCGAATTGATTCGGCAGGGGTGACCCCTGCACCCAGTATTAAGGCCGCCCGCCGTTGTCGGGCGCGGGGCCCCTGCCAACTGCTTAATACTGCGCTGCCGTCGCCACGGGCAGAAGTGACCCCTGCACCTCAGTAAGGAAGCAGATGCGGCCTGACGGCCTGTTAGAACAGGTGAAGGGAGGAACAATCGCGGAGAGCGCGAGCGGCAGCCTATTGCATGTGACTGGTGGCGGCGCCGGAGACAGTCGAGGTGCCGGGGCCACCAGCCGCGGCTGGGGCTGGGACGGAAGCCTTCAGCGCGGGGTCGTCGCTTTTGACGCATTTGTAGAAAGGCTCCATCTTCTTCAATTGCGCCTTGCAGGCATGTTCGGATTCAAGCGTTTTGAACTTGAGCCATTGGGACATCGGCGCCGTGCTGTTCACTTTGTAATTGCCCGACGCGTCCTGCACCGGCGGAAAGACCGGCGGCGGCAGCATCAGGTACCAGCTAATCAACACCAACGCAGTTGCATAACACTTTCTCATGCCCAACTTGTTAGCGATTTTTTCAGGCGAATGCGAGAGGCGCGAGCGAGCGCGGTTCAGGCCGGCTGCGGCGTGGGCGCCTCGAGCGCGACCGCGGCGCCGCTCTTGCGGGTGGCGTAGCGGCTGAGCAATCTGACGACCGCCGGCGTGACTTCATGGATCGCCTCGCGGCGGAAGCCGACGACCTCGGGACCGCGCGCCCGCATCATCCCGAGCATCGAGAGCCGCAGCAGCGCCGCGACCGCCTGGCAGTAACGGAAGCGCTCGAACTCGATCGGCGCCATCGCGTGGTAGAGCGGCATGTACAACGCCGCGAAGCCGGCGCGAAGCCCGTTGCCGACGATGTTGTCGCGCATCCATCGCGGGTTCTCCAGCGCCGACGAGGACAGAATCACGGCCGTCATCGCAGCGTCGAGATGGCGATCGCCGACGTCGGCGTTCACCCAATCGATGACGCCGGTCACCCGCACCCCATCCACCATCACGTTGAGCGGATGATAGTCCATATGCAGGAGCGAATCGGGGCTGTGGCGAAACCTGGCCGCGCGTTCGGCAACCAGGTTGAGCGCCTCGCGCAGACCGGGCAGCGGGCCGGTCTCGACGCGATGGGCGATGATCGCAAGCACGCGATCGAGCAAAGCGGAGCCGGGGTCAGCGCCGGCGCCTGCGACTGGCGCATATGCGCGCGGAATCTCGCGCAGGGCCGCGCTGGCGGGATCGAGCTGGTGGAGTCTCGATTGCGCGCGGACGAAAGAAAAAAATGCCATCGAGAAAGTCTTTAACGAACTCGGAAAGCTGCGGATCGTGAACAGCGGACCGCCCGTCAGCCGCTGCATGATGAAAAACGGCGCGCCCAACGCGCGGTGATCGGCCTCGAAGGCGTAGGGGCGCGGGACGCAGTAGCCGGCGGCGAACAGGCGATCGATGGTGGTGTATTCGCGGGCGCCTTTGGCGTCGGCCTCGGAGCCTTGATAGAAGCGCAACACCATCGATTGGCCGGCCCGGATGGGCGCGAACGCCTTCGACGCCGATTGGAGCGTGAACTCGAAGACCGTAGTTTCCCATCCGCTGGCAAGGACGCTCAGGCGCGAGACCGGTGCGCAAAGGTACGCGGACAGGCGTTGCTCAATGTCGTTAAGGTCGAGCATTGGATGAAGCGCGGGCGGAGAATCAGCGCGAATGGCAGCGTAATACACGCGGAGAAAAGTCGCAACCGAACTGACACGCGTGTCAGGTGGCAGGGCTGACCCCTGCACCCGATGCTAAAAGAAGATGCGGCCTGACGGCCTGTTAGAAAGTTAAGAGGGGAACTTACCTCGCGCGTTACTTTACGCGAGGCGGGTAAGAGGTCTTCGGGAACCCGACATCCTGAGCGGGCCGATCGATCAGGGCATCGCGCGAGGCATGAAATGTTGCTGGGTTGCGCTGGGCGGCGGTGGTTCGGCCGGCGACGGGGGCATCGGCGCCATCTTGAGTGTCTCGTTGGGGAGCGTCTGGCCGTTCTTCTGGAAACGCTGCTGCACCACCGACGAGAGCAAGGGTCCGCTGCGATCGCTGAGATCGATCGCAACTTCGACCGACAGTCCCAGCCGCAGCGGTTTGTCCCGAGGCTCGGGCCCTTCGATAACAATCTTGACCGGCACGCGCTGCACGACCTTGACCCAGTTGCCAGTCGCGTTCTCGGGCGGCAGCAGCGAGAAGGCCGCGCCGGTGCCCATGCTGATCGAATCGACGTGTCCGCGGTAGGTGTAGTTGGGATAGATGTCGGCGACGATCTCCGCTTTTTGACCGACGCGCACGTCGGTGAGCTGGGTCTCCTTGAAGTTCGCCGTGATGTAGAGCCCGCCAAGCGGGACGATCGCGAGCAGGGGTTCTCCGACCTGGACCCGATTGCCAACGTGGGCGGTCTTATGAGTCACGATGCCCGCGAACGGCGCGGTCAGCCTGGTGTAGCCGAGGTCGAGCTTGGCGGCTTCCAGAGCGGCTTCGGCCTGCTTGACGACCGGGCGTGCGTAGCGCGAATGGTCGTCGTCGGACGATCCGAGGGCGGCCTCGGCCTGCGCCAATTGATGCTCCGCGAGCGCTTCATCGGCGATCGCGATGCGCAGGCCGGTGTTGGCCTGATCGTATTGCTCGATGGAGACGACGCCTTGTTCCTTCAACGACTTGGCGCGCACGAAATCGATTTGCGCCTGCTTGAGTTGCGACGCGGTGAGCGACACGCCCGACCGCGCCGCTTGCACCAGCGCGTAGAGCTCGTCGACGGATTGCCGGGCGCGCTCGAGCTGAGCCTGTGCCTGCCGGACACGGACGTCGAAGTCGCGCGGATCCAGGGTCAACAACAACTGGCCTTCCTTAACCGTCCAGTTGTCCTCGACATAAACGTTGGTGACGGTGCCGGCAACACGCGAGGAAACCAGCGCGACCGTGCCATCGGCGTAGGCGTCGTCGGTGCTGACGTGGCTTTCGATGTAGCGATAGAAGTGAAACGCGGGAATCGCGGCGGCGGCGGCCACAATGATTGCCACTACCAACAAGACCCGGCGTACGAGCTGCGAATTCATAGAATGATTTCAGAGGCGGGAAGATCTAGACGCGTTTTCGAATGGCTCGGTCACTGGTTACAGAGGCTAACTATGACGAATGCGGGAGGCTGTCAAACGAACCGGGACGATCGAGCGCGGCTTCGACCGATCGGCAGCTATGCGCGCGAATTGCGCAGCCGCCGCGGGCGCTGACTCAACATGGGACGCCGGTCATGGCTCGCGAATCGTTGCGTCGGGGCCGTGAACGACGGTTGCCACCACGGCGCCGTTGAGCGTCATGTTGAGAGTGAAACTGCCGAAGTCATGACTTCCGAAAAAGGTGGCATCCACTTTTCCGTCAGGGTTGTCGAACAGGATCAACGTCGGCGCGCGTGAGTCGATCACCCATCCAGTGGTGATGTCCTCGACCAGCGCGGAGTAGCGCTGCTGGGCGGGACCGGCGACGAAAATCCGCAGGTCCGGGGACGCCGGCGATGCGATCGAGCTTGGGATACCGCCGGTCTGCACCGACACGGTGCCAAAAGGCGCGCTGGTGGACTGGAGATCGATCACTTGGTTGCCGTGGATTACTTCGACGCTGAGCAGGTTGCTGTTGCTGGTGGTTTTGGTCGCGACGATTGCGGCCGGCAGGATGTTGTTGGCGATTAAGATGCTAAGCGGGGTGACCCCCTGAAGCGTCCACGATGATCGCGCGTCCGATACGGTGGCGGTAAATGGCGTGCCGATAGTGCCGAGAATGTCGTACGAAGCGAGCGCCGGGCCGTTGGGCGTATTACCGACGCTCCCGGAGAATCCAGTCTGGTTGTTGCAGGCCGCGACTGAAAAGGCGATCGCGGCGCCGAGCGCGCTCATCGGCAAAGCTCGCAACAGATACCGCGTCGCCCGGCTTGCCATCGCGATCACAGCGGCGGCGTCGGTGTCGGCGTCGGCGTCGGCGACCCTGGGGGTAGCGCCTGGACTACGTTGTTGCAGATGCCGGGGCAGGTGCCGTCGGGATTCTCGCAGTTGGTCGGACAATTGATCGCCGGCGTTGGAGTCGGATTGGCGCCACCGGCTGACAGAGGCGTCGGAATAATGACAACCGCGGCGGTGTCGGGAACCGGTGAAGCTGTAGGCGACGACGACGGCGCCGCAGAGGAATCGGGTATCGGGAGCTGCCACTCTTGTACCTGATAAATGTCGGCGGGAGCGCAGAAGGAGTAATTGCTGCTCGAGGGGGTATTTGGCGCCTGATTCTGCACGAGAGTATTGGTTATCGCCACGTAAATCGGATTGTTATTCACATCTACGCCGGCTTGCTTCGACAAGACCACCGAGGTGCCGAGGTTGGCGTTGGCGACACTACCCGTCACGCTGCCGTGACCGACGCAGGCGATCTTTTGGTCATCAGGAAAATCCCCCGGTGCGGGGGTGCACACGTGGTTGGGCCCGGACGGTTCTCCCGGCCCGGTAACGTCTGACAGCACCGCGATGGTGTGGCCCTGATACGGATCGGTGACCCCCTGGTAGAGATCGATCGTCGTCGCGAACAGATCAAAGGCGGGAACCGAGGGCGGGACATTCAGCGTATATTTGACCCTGTCGGGGCTCGAGTTCCTGACGATAACCGGCATCGCGAGCGCGCTTTCAACGTTGTTGGTTCCGGCGTCCTCGGCAAAAACCTGGACCAGAGTGGTCTGCCCCGGATTTGGCGGTGTTATCGGAATAGTGCCGCTGATGTATCCCGTGTTCAGCGCGAGGTCGCACGGGCCGAAAGTGACGCCATCGGTGCCGCAAGTGCCGCCGCTTTTCTTGCCGGTGCCGGTGCTCGGAATTGCGTACACGAATAGATTGTCGTAACCCGGCGCCGAGATCTCCATCACATAGGCGCCCGTGTTCGGTAAAGATTTTGCTTGCACCGGAACGTTTCCGAACTCAGGGGGGATGGTGATCGTGCCCGGCAGCGGGAAGTTGCCTGCGTTGTCGGTATTGGCGGTCGCGACGGCGACGCATTGCTCGGGGGAAGTAAAGCAGTCAGCCGTGCTGTTGCTATCGGGCGGAATCAGCAACTGCAGCGTCGCACCCACGATGGGCTTTGTCGCCACACAATTGTCGCTGAGCGAACCCGTGATATTGCCAAGTGTCTTGCCCCCGGTGACAGTGAAGGCAGAGGGCAACGATTGTCCCGGGTATAGCGGCGGCAACCGCTCTGCGGCGTAGCTGTCTGTGCCGCCGGCCACCGCGAGGTCATAGAGGGTTCCAAATCCAGGCGCCGCCGGACCGCCGGCCGCAGGAAGCTCCAAGGTGAACTGCCCGTTATTGACCGGGGCGGTCGCGATCGGGGTATTGGTTCCGATCGCTTCGGCGGTTACCGACAACTTGCGGGTCTTTTTCGACACCTTGCCGGTCTTTTTCGACGTGGCCGAACCCGAACCTGTTTTGAGACTCACGGACCCTGTGACGATCCCCAGCACGGAATTTGGAAGCGTCGCCATGGAGATTTTTACCGTATATGCACCGCCGGGCACCGTAGGCGCCACAGGGGCCGACATCGACACTTGAAGGATCAGCGGCGTCAGCACTCCATTTGCCGTCGAGAACAGTGTGCCGCCATTGGGGGCCGTCACGGTGATGATGCTGCTGCCGGTAGCCAACTGGATGGGGTAACTGATGCATCCGTCGGCGGTGTCTTTGGGCGTGCTGATCGGCGCCGAGAGCGGACAGTCGGGGACCAAGCTGCCGGGATAGGTCGGATCGAGCCGGAGCTCGACAGTTCGGTAGGTATCGACCCGAACATTGGCGGTGTTGAAGAGCTGGGGTATGTTCTGCGAAGTGTTGAGATCGATCTGCAGGTCCGCGGTCTGGCCGGCGCTGCCAATTCCCGGAGGCACCGGAATGGTCTGCCATTTGCCACTGCCGGGGCCCGCGGTCGCACTGGGATTGATACGAACCGATTGAACATTGAGAAGAACGTTCTGAAAGTTGGGCGGCGGGACGCCCGCAAATCCCACTTCGACCAGCGCCTTTTTGCTGGCCCACGCCGAACCGGCACCGGCCAGCAGCACGCAAATCACGATGACGAAAGGTACTGTCAGGCCGCGAGCAGTGCGATGTACAAAAGAATCTTTCACACGGAATCCATCGAAGAAGAATTGGGTCAGCGTTTGGGATAACCTAACGGGGGTGCGAACGCAAGAATACAATCGCTTGGGTGAACGTCAAATGGATCAGCGAGCTTGACTGATCGCCTTCCCGATCCGGAGAATCAATCCCAGCGATGAACTCGTCGAATCGAAACGCCCGCGGCTGTCTGTTCGCGCTTTTCTTTCTGCTCTGCTTCGGGGTTCGAGTGACCGCGGCGGATGCGAGTTTGAAAATAACGACCGGAAATCCGGGCCTCGAGCATTTCGACGCCGACGGCGGGGTGCAGCTCGACTTCGGTCTGACCGATCAGAACGGCAATCCGGTCGGCAATCTTCGTCCCGACAACGTGAAAGTATTTGAAGACGGCAAGCAAGCCAAAATTCTGGATTTTCGCGGCGTCGGCCAGGGCCGTCCGGTGGATATCGTGTTCGTGCTGGACGTGACGGAATCGATGCAGCCCTATATCGACGCGGTCAAGCAGAACGTGATCGCGTTTGCGCAGGAGCTGCAGGCCAACAGCCGCGACTACCGGCTCGGACTGGTGACCTTCGAGGATTACGTGGTCTCGGCGTATCCCGACTGCAACTGCGCCTATCGCAACTCGTTTACCTCGAACGTCAAGCAGTTCAGTGACTGGGTGGGCAGCCTGCACGCGGGCGGCGGCGGCGACATCCCCGAGGATCAGCTCGACGCGCTTGCCTATGCAGCGAAGTTTCCGTTCCGCCCCGAGGCCGAAGGCATCATCATTATCGTCACCGACGCGCCGCCTCATCATGACGGCGACGGCTCGGCCGACACCTCCCACGATCAGGCCTTCTGGGACCATCATACTCGCGGGGTGCAGGTGACGGATCTGACAGGCGCCAAAGTCGCCGACATGCTCAAGAAGAATGGGCTCACTCTGTATGCGGTGGTTCCGCCGCCGTTCATCGCGCCCGAGTACCAGGAGATCGTCGATGCGACGCACGGCCGTTCGTACAATATCATCACCGAAGCAGGCCGCTTCGCGTCGCTGGTGCGCGAAATCGGCCATTCGATCGCGACGGAGTATTCGCTGACCTATCGAACGCCGCGGCCGATTGAAGACGGCACCAATCGCAGTGTCCAACTGAAGATCGATTACAACGGGGAAGCGGGCGAGGCTGAGACCGCGTACCAGGTGCGGGGGATCGGCGGCGCAGCGATTAACGTGCCGGAGGATGCGGGCACGGGCGGTGGGAACTCGACCGGCACGGGGCTTCGGCAATTCTCGTTCAACTGGTGGAACGGAGCGGTACCGTTGCTCGCAATCATCGGGCTGTTTGGGCTGTCGCGAATGAGGTTCGGGGTCTCGGCCGACGAACTCAAGGCCATTGTCGAGGCGCAGGGCGCGCCCTCGCTCAGGATGCCGTCGGCGCCGCCGCCAGCAGCGCGCGCGGTCCAGCGCCCGCCCGCACGAGCGTCGCAATCGCCGATGACCGCGCCTCGCGGCGCGGGGAGTACGCAGGGCGCGCGGCTGGTGGCAGTCGATCGCATCGATCCGGTGGCGGCGGAATACTCGCTGATGAAAGACGAGATATCGATCGGCCGCGGCGAGGACAACGACGTCGTCATTCCGCACGCGAGCGTGTCGCGCCAGCACGCGCGCTTGATGCGCCGCGACGGTGGATTCGAACTGATGGATCTGAATTCGACTAACGGCAGCTACGTGGACGATCGCCAGATACATGGCTCGGCGTTCGTCAGCGCCGGCAGCCGGCTGCGCCTGGGCGACATCCGGTTCGTGCTGCAGCTGTAGCTCGATTCCTTCCGATCAGTGCCCGGCTCGCTCCAGCGCCTGCGGCTCCAGAAAGGCGTTGTCCACCGTTCCCATGTCGATATACCAGCATTCGCGATCGGGCGCGGTCGCGCCGGGCATATAGACGATCGAACTGTAGCCGGTGTCGAGATCCTCATCGACCAGACCCAGTTGGAACATCCGCTTGTATGGATAAATGGCGACTCGCGCGTCCGGCACGGGCCGGTCGCGATAAGTGTTGAAGGTCGCGATAGTCTTCCACAGCTTGCCGTCGCGATCGTACTGATCCGAGGCCGTGATGAACCATCCTTCTGAATCGATGTAGAAGATTCGCTTGGGAATCGTCGCGTCACGGCCCGGCTTCGAGTCCGCTTCGATCACGTACAGATGGCGCATCTCCCAGTCTTCGGGGCAAATGGTTTTGCCGCCGTCGAGGGGGCATTGCGTCTCGGGCGAATGCACGGCGTGCACCGACGCGAGCATCTGCTTCTCGCCCAGGAGTCTGTAATTGAAGTCTTCGATCTTAGCCGAGAAGCCGAAGTATGAGTCCGGATCGAGCGTGTTAGCGTAAGCGCTGGCTCCGCTGGATCCTCCGGCGCCGCCGCCATAGCCACCACCGCCTCCACCGCTGAATCCCGGCAGTGCGCCTATCGCGTCTGAGAGCACCGCCGCGGATTCACGGCGCAGCTTGCGGGTGGCGGGATTGAACACCCAAGTGTTGTCCTCGATCGCGGGATCGATATGCCGCTGCCGCACCATCCCGTAGCCGCGCAGTGACGACGGTTCCAAAAACGGATAGAAGCCGAAGCGATAACGGAGGCCGCTGGCCACGCCGTCGGGATCGACCGGTATCGGTGGCACCTCGATGCGGCCGATATTGTTGTAGAAGGCGAAGTGCCCCACCGTGTAGTAGCTCAACGGCGAGCCGGCGGCGTTCTTGGCGAAGGTGGCAACCTCGGGATAGCGCATATCGATGTCGTCGCTGTAGAGCGGCCGGTAGCTGAAATTCCACATTACCTTGGTCGCCACTTGCGGATCGTTGGGATCGACCAGCGGAAACGGCTGGCCGGAGACGTAACCCTTGAGGGCGCCGTCGGCCCCGAGCTGGACCTGCGCCGAGTACTTCTCGGTGGCGGCTTTGAACGGCGGCGGCCAATCGAGCTTGTCGGTCGGCACGATCCTGAGCTGCATGTCCTCGCGGACCAGCACGTAGTTGCCGGGGCTGACCAGGTCGGCGACCTTGGATGCATTGTCCTTGGTGATTACATCGCCGGGTTTGACCTCGGCCCGCGCGCGCGGCAACGAGCACAGCATCGTCGCCAGCAAGGTTCCGACCACGATTCGCAACGGTGACTGTCGCATGAGTACCTCCATCAGCGCCGCCGGGCGAGTCCGTTTCGCTGCATGCGCCATCGCAGCAGATCGAAGCGGTCCTGCCCGAAAAACGGCTCGTCGTTGAACACCATCAGCGGGACGCCCCAATGGCCGGCGCGTTTCTGCGCGGCCTCATTTTCGGCGATCGCAGCTTCATAACGATCGGGATCGCGCTCGATTTCCGAATCGAGTCTCGTGAGGTCCAGCCCTGCGCGCTGTGTCGCGCCGGCGAGATGGCCGCCGAGATGCCAGTCCCTGACGCCGCCGAAAATGACTGCGCTCACTGCTGCGAGGAACGGCAGTCCCTTGCCCAGCGCGGCGGCGGCGGCGCCCAACCTGGTCAACCTGTGGATGTACGGTTGCTCGTTGGCCACCACGGCGGTGCTCATGTTCATGACGATCGGATCGGGGCTGGGCCAGGTGAACGGCATGCCCAGCATCTCCGCGATACGCGAGCAATCGCGAAGCAAATAGGGCGGCCACATCGGGTTCACCTGTTTGAAAAAGCCGGGAATCCGGATCGCGATCGGATAAACCGGCCGCACATTGGCCTTCACGTCGTACTCGCGTTCTAATTCAATCAGGCGCGGCGTAACGAGGTAGGAATACGGCGAGCGGAAGGACCAGAACAGATCATATTGGAGTGTCATCCCGGTTCTCCGCTGATGGGAAGTCCGCGCTTTGAGCCGCGATTACCTCGTCCGCCAATCGTAACATTTTTTTCGCCGAAGTTCAGCGCGCCTGCTAGTTCACGCTGGAAGTATCGATTGTGTCCGAACCCACCGGCAGCGTGAGCAGCATTCCGTCATATCCGAGCACGACGCCGCGCGGCCGCACCGCGCCGACTCCCCGCATGAATGACATCCGCACGAAGGCGTTGGGCGTCGGCGGCCCGATATGGCTCAGCACCAGGAGCCGCACGCCCGCCTGGTTCGCCTCGGCGGCCGCGTCCTCGGGCGTGGTATGGTAGCGGAGGATGTCGGACATGATCTTGGCAACTCGCGCGTTGCCCCGCCGGCTGGCCGCCGCTTCGATAAGTTTCACCATCGGCGCCGACTGCGCTTCGTGGATCAGCACGTCGGCGCCGCGCGCCTGCGCCACCAGGTTGGCGCATTTGGTCGTATCGCCGCTGATCACCACCGAGCGCCCCTTGTAGTCGAATCGGTAGCCGTAGGCGGGCGCGACCGGCGCATGATTGACGGTAAAGGCGGTCACTTTGAGCCCGTTCTCTTCGAGAACGGTCGCCGAGCCGCCCGCGCAGGGTCCCGCGCCGGGCTCAGCATCGATCTTTACCACGTGCGGTTCCATCGTCCAGTTGGCCGGCGGCATAAGTGCGGCGCCGTGATGCGCTACGCGATAGTCGCGGTCCAGCGCGTACGCCTGCGCAAATCCGCCCACCACCTCCTCGACGCCAGGCGGCCCGAAGACGCGCAGCGGCTTCGCCCGGCCCTGCGCCCACGTCTGCAGGTTAATCTCGCCAAGGTCGCCGATATGATCCGAGTGGTAGTGCGTCAGCATCACCGCCGCCAGCTTGGGCGCCGGCAGATGCCACAGCGCGAGGTTCTTCCACGCGCCCGGGCCGGCGTCCACGAGATACATATTGCCGCCGGCGAAGACCGCCGTGCACGCATCGGCCCGATTGGGATCGGGCAGCGGATTTCCGGTTCCGCACAGGACAACGCGGAGCGCGTCGTCGGCGAGGAGATCATTGCGCGTTGCGCCAAGGGTCCGCTCAACCACCCGCCTTAGCAGCGCATCCTGCACCGCCGGCACGTGCGCCATCCACCACCCGAGTCCGCCGAGCAGCACCAGGGCTGCGGCGCAAGCGGCGAGACGTTTGGCCGATCGCGACATGATGGTTGAGTTCCGCTACTCTGCGCTCCGAGTTGCCGACTAAACTAGACGGGCTTCCATTGCAAGGCTTCGAGGTCTCGATCGAAAGTATCTTGCTTGATCGTTCATCGACGCGTTCTCTATGATTGAGACGGTTGAGCAAAGAGCGACAGAGGCTGCTCACATGGAAAAAACTATTTTCAGAATCGGTCTGTTCGCGATCGCGATTTCGGCGCTCGTATTTAATCCCGCCCGAGCCGATGCGCAGATGCTTCCGATGATGATTCCGCTTCCCACCACGCTGATCATCAGCAAGCCCGCGCCCGGGCAGATCTACGGTGACAAGCAGGTGGTCACGATGGGCGTAAGCGGGAAAACCTACAAGTTCGTGCTGAAGGACGCCTACGTTGACGATCCCAGGGGCATAGTCCATTGGCCTGACATCTGGCAGTTGGTCCGCCAGTACAAGCCCAACTTCAACGTGACCGGCGTCGGAGAGGATACGTTCGAGAAAATGCAGCCGGGCCAGACCCTGACCGTGCGCGGCATGTTCTCCGGGAACAATCAGACATTGGAAGTGGTGGGCACGGAACCGGGCGAGGGCCGCTTTGGTCCCGCCGAGCATTATTAGCCGGCGGTTCAATCGCGGCGACCACTACCCGTTTTTCGGCACAAGTTGTGCCGATATCCGCGGGTAGTGTAGCTTTGAAGGCTCAAATTGTGGGGAAAGCTGCCAAAAATCGGTAAATGAAAAAACTTACGGGAGCACAAATCGTTGTCGAAACCCTGATTGCCGAGGGCGTCGATGTCATCTTCGGCTATCCGGGCGGCGCGATCCTGCCGACTTACGACGCGCTACTCGACTCAAAGATCAAGCACGTTCTGGTCCGCCATGAGCAGGGCGCCGCCCACATGGCGGAGGGCTATGCGCGCGTCAGCGGACGCCCCGGCGTGGTCATTGTCACTTCGGGGCCCGGTGCGACCAACACCGTCACCGGAATCGCCGACGCATACATGGATTCCACCCCGATGGTGGTTTTGTCGGGCCAGGTTCCGACCACGATGATCGGCAACGATGCTTTTCAGGAGGCGGACTTCGTCGGCATCACCCGCCCGTGCACCAAGCACAATTTCCTGGTCAAGAACGTCAAGGATATCGCGCGCATCATCAAGGAAGCGTTTTACATCGCCGGCAGCGGACGCCCCGGTCCGGTGGTGGTCGATTTGCCCAAGGACGTGCAACAGGCCGAGCATGTTTTTCACCTTCCCGAGAAAATTGAACTGCGCGGCTACAAGCCCACAATTCGCGGCAATCCCCGGCAGATCGAGCGGGCGATCGAGGCGATCGAAAAAAGTTCGACGCCGCTGTTCTACGTCGGCGGCGGCGTGCAATGGTCCGGTGCGGCGCCCGAGTTGCGCGAACTGGTTAAAGGACTTGGTATTCCAGTTACCGAGACGTTGATGGGATTGGGATCGTACCCCGCCTCCGATTCGCTCAGGCTCGGGATGCTCGGGATGCACGGTTCGTATGCCACCAACACGGCCGTATGCAACACCGATTGCCTAATCGCAGTCGGTGCGCGCTTCGACGATCGCGTCACCGGCAAGATTTCTGAATTCGCGCCGAAGGCCGAAACGATTATTCACATCGATATCGACCCGTCGTCCATTTCGAAGAACGTCAAGGTCGATATTCCGATCGTCGGCGATATCAAGTCGGTGCTGACCGACATGCTGACCACGATTAAGGGCCGCGAGAGCATCGGCAAGCGCCACGCCGACTGGGCGAAATGGCATCAGCAGATCCTCAAGTGGCAGAAGGAGAAACCGCTCTACGAGAACAGCCGTCGTGGTGACAGCGTCTCTCCGATCGACGTTATCGCCGAGCTGCATAAGCTCACCAAGGGCGATTGCATACTGGCCACTGATGTCGGGCAGCATCAGATGTGGGTAGCTCAGATGTTCCCGTTTGAGAATCCCCGTTCGTGGCTGACCTCGGGCGGACTGGGCACCATGGGCTACGGACTGCCGGCCGGAATCGGTGCGACGTTCGCCGCGCCTGACAAGAAGGTTGTAGTGGTTTCGGGCGACGGCTCGATTCAGATGAACATCCAGGAACTGGGTACCGCGGTCCAATACAAAGTCGATATCAAGGTAATCATACTCAACAACTACTTCCTCGGAATGGTTCGCCAATGGCAGGAGAAGTTCTACGCTGAACGGTATTCCTACACCGCAATGTCGGTGCCGAATTTCGTCAAGCTGGCCGATGCCTACGGTGCGCACGGCTTCCGAATTGAAAAAACGAAAGACCTGGCCGCCACGATGAAGGAAGCATTCGCGACCCCCGGTCCGGTACTCATCGACGTCGTGATCCCCAAGGAAGAAGCGGTGATGCCGATGATTCCGCCCGGCGGCGCGATGTCCGAGATGCTGTTCGCCTGAACGGGGGCCGCGCGCTCAAAGCCAGGAACATCTTTTTCCGCAGGAGACGAACTCATGGCCGCGCGCGTACCGTACCTCAATCGCGAAGACCTTCCCGAAGCCGACCGCGTGATCTTCGACAACCTGGCCGCGGAGAGTGGCGGGACCGTCGGCAATCTCTTCCGTGTACTGGCGCATACGCCAAAATTTTTGCGCCGGTTCTGCTCGATGGGTAACAACCTTCGCAACAAGACCGCGCTCGATCCAAAACTCCGCGAACTCGCGATCCTCACGGTCGGACGGCTGACCGATGCGCAATACGAGTTCGTGCATCATTTGAGCATCGCGCGGCGCGTCGGCGTCGCGCGCGAGCAGCTCGAGGCGCTCGCTGATTGGGAGAAATCCGCGAAGTTCAGCGACCATGAGCGCGCCGTGATTCGTTACGCCGCCGAATCCACCAGCAGCGTGCGGGTGACCGACGCGACCTGGAACGCCTTGAAGACGTTTCTCGACACCTGCCGCATGATGGAGCTGGTGGAGAACGTCGCCTACTACAACATGGTAGTGCGTGTGCTGGTCCCGGTGGGCGTCGAGCTCGAGCCCGACACGGGCAGGCGGTAGCGCCGCGCTGCAACACCGAAACACCGATTCGCCGCCGCGGCGCGCTATGATTGATCGATGACGCGGCAGCCGCCCCGCGATTTTTACCAACAGGGAATCGACCTCTTCAACCAGGGGCGCTTCTTCGAGTGTCATGAGGCATGGGAGGAAATCTGGAAGCGCTCCGACGGCGAAGCGAAGCTTTTCTACCAGGGACTGATCCAGGCCGCGGTCGCGATCCTGCACGCGCAGCGCGGGAACTTCAGCGGCGCCCGGTCGCTGTATCAGAAGGCGTCGGCCAGGCTCGATTCAATTCCGCACGAGCACATGGGTCTGGCAGTCGGCGAGTTGCGCGTCGAGTTGAGCCGATTTATCGAAATCGCGAGCCGCGCAGATGGCGGCCCGCTTCCCGCCCCGCCGCGACTGCGCCGAATTTCAAGGTCACGCGCTTAGAACGGGATGTCCTCGTCGTCCATCGGCGCGACGTCGTCGCCCGCGCCTGCGGCGCTTGCGGGTGCGCGACCACGAGCTTCGCCGGCGTCATCGCCCATCGGAGCGCCGCCGCGCGAGCTCAGGAACTGCACGCGCATCGCGACAATTTCCGTGACCTTGCGCTTGCCGCTGCCGTCCTTGGCTTCGTACTCGCGGTAGGAAATTCTGCCCTCGATGTAAACCGGGCTTCCCTTCTTCAGGTACTGCGCGCAGGTCTCGCCCTGTTTGCCCCACACGATGATGTTGTGCCAGTCGGTGCGGTCCTGCCGCGTCCCGCTCTTGTCGGCGAACGACTCCTTGGTCGCAATCGAAAAGTTGGTGACCGAGGTGCCCGAGTTGGTGAAGCGGGTTTCGGGGTCGCGTCCGAGATTGCCGATTAGAATTACTTTGTTTACCGACGCCGCCATCTTCGCCACCTCATGATCGAAAACTAGCCCCGCCCCATCCTCAAGGCAAGGCGCAGCGGCCGGACCCCGCCTTTCGCCTGCGTTTTCTGACCGATATAATTTGCCCCGGTGCGGAGGCAGGATAGGGCGATGGCGGCAAGCACTTCCACGACCGCTGCGGTCCGAATTGTGGCGCTGGGCGGGTTGGGCGAGATCGGCCTCAACCTGATGGCGATCGAATGCGCCGGGCGCGCGATCGTGATCGATTGCGGGGTGATGTTTCCCGACGAGCCCGCGCTCGGATTGGGCACCTATATACCCGAGATGGCGTGGCTCGAGCGCAGCCACGTCGCGGTTGAGGCGGTGGTGCTCACCCACGCCCACGAGGATCACATCGGCGCGCTGCCGCATTTGATCCGCCGCTTCAACGTTCCCGTTTATGGAACCGATGTAACGCTCGCTTTCACCCGGCGGCGCCTCGCTGATGCGGAGTTCGACGATCCGGTCGATCTGCGGACGATCGCGCCGCGGGTTGCATTCGAGGCTGGGCCGTTCACGGTCGAGCCGATTCGGGTTACGCATTCGACCCCGAACTCGATTGCGCTGGCGATTCGAACTCCCGCCGGGATCGTCGTTCATAGCGGCGACTTCAAAATTGATGACGCCCCGGTGGACGGCGAGATGTTCGATCGCGAGCGGTTCGCCGAGCTTGGCGCGCAAGGCGTCGCCGTCCTGCTCTCGGATTCGACCAACGTCGAGCGCCCCGGCCGCTCGGGCTCGGAAAGTTCGCTCAAACCCGTCCTGCGCGAGCTCGCGTCACGCGCGCGCGGCAGGTTTTTCCTGTCAGCCTTTTCGTCGCATCTGCATCGGATTCGCCAGGTGGTCGAGGTCTCGCGCGAGTTCGGCCGCCGGGTCGTTCCGCTCGGACGCGCGATGGCGGAGAGCGTGCGGCTGGGTCTCGAGATCGGCCAGCTTCCATTTGCGCAAGCGATGTTTGTCGAGCCGGGCGAGGCCGAGTTCATCGACGGCGACCGGCTGAGCTATCTTACCAGCGGAAGCCAGGGCGAGCCGCTCTCGGCGCTGGCGAAACTCGCCGCCGACGCCCACCCGCGCGTGCGTATCGAGCATGGCGACGTGGTCGTGCTGTCATCGCGCTTCATTCCCGGCAACGAACGCACCATCAACACCCTGGTGAACCGTCTCTACCGGCAGGGCGCCGAGGTTGTTTACGACGCGGTCGCTCCGGTTCACGTTTCGGGGCACGCGAGCCAGGACGAGTTGACGGAGATGATCGCGCTCACGCGGCCGCGGCACTTCATCCCGATTCATGGCGAATATCGTCATCTGAGCCGTCACCTCGCGCTGGCAATTGCCGCGGGAATTCCCGAGCGTAACTGCTTCCTGCTCGAAGACGGCGATTCGCTGATTCTAAGTCCCGCTGGCGAGGCGCGCCGCGGAGCCACCGTCGAGGCAGGCCGCGTGATGCTCGAAGGCGCCGACGGCGGCGACCCCGCCGTGATCGGCGAGCGCCGGGTGCTGGCGCGCGATGGCACGGTAACGGCGGTGGTGGTCCTCTCGTCGAAAACCGGGCGCATCGTCGCGGGCCCCGATCTCCTGTCGCGAGGGCTGGTGAGCGGCGATGGCACTTCCGCGCACATGCGCCGCGCGAAGGAGGAATTAATTCAGCGCCTGAGCGCGCTCGGCGGTCCCCTGCTCGCCAATGATCCCCGGGTGAAGGAAGAAATCGTACGCGCGATTCGGCGTTACTTCAGCGACGAGCTCGGCAAGCGGCCGCTGGTGATTCCGTACGTGACGGAGGTGTGACCCCCATCGCGCGCAAGGAGAAAATGCCCATCGAGCTGCCGTCTTCAGCGGCTCGCGAGCCGCGGGATGCGGCCGAGGAGGCTTTCGTTTCCATTGCCGCGCATCCCGGCGCGCGAATCGCTCGCGAGCTGTTCGCGCTGGCGCTGCTGGCGTTCGCGGCATTCGGCACGGTGAGCCTCGTAAGCGTCGATATCGGACGCAGCCCCAACCTCGGCGGTCCGGTCGGCGCGGCCCTGGCGGCGACTCTCGGCGGCCTGGTGGGATATCAGTCGTACACCGCGATGATGTTGTTCGCGTGGCTGGCGCAGCGGGTATGGACGGGTGCGGGAATTGTCACGATCGTGCGCGAGATTGGCGGCGGCGTCATTTTGATTTTTGCGCTCGCGGCGGCCGGCGCGCTGTGGGATCTGCACGACGCAAAGATGGGCGGTGAAATTGGCGCGGATATCGCCACGATTCTCAATGATTCGCTCAACTTGGCCGGGGGCTCGATCGCGGTCGCGCTCGGACTGGTCTGCGGGCTTGCGCTGATGCTCAAGCGGGCGCCGACCGAGCTGCTGGCCGGACTCGCCAACAAAATTCGTCCGCGCCGCGCGGAGTTCGAACCTGCCGGCGGCCACAACGAAACGCGCGGCCCGTTCTCACTTGGCGCGGGCGACGAGATCGAGCCCGACGGCGCGGGCGGCAGGCCGGCGCCGCTGAAGGTCAGGCTGCTGGATATTCGCGATGCGACGGCGCGCGAGAAGCGCGACCGGGCAGCGGCTTCGAAGCCGCGCCAGAAGGGTGCTTTCAAACTGCCGCCGCAGTCGCTGCTGGATTTGCCGCCGGCCGAGCATGCGCAGGTGGACGAGGGCCAGCTCGAGCGCAGCGCGCGCGTGCTCGAGCAGAAACTCGCGGACTTCGGCGTCGAGGGCCGGGTGGTCGAGGTACAACCGGGCCCGGTCGTCACGATGTACAAATTCGAGCCGGGCTCCGGCATCAAGGTGAGCCAGGTTGTCAATCTCGCCGATGATCTCTCGATGGCTCTTAGAGCGGCCGCGGTGCGAATCCAGGCGCCTGTTCCCGGCGAGGCGGTGGTCGGGATCGAAGTGCCCAACCGCAAGCGCGAACGCATTTTTCTGCGCGAGATTCTCGAGGCCGAGGAATTCCTGGCCGCGCAGAGCCAGCTGACCATCGCGCTCGGCAAGGATATCGCCGGGCGTCCGGTCGCCGCCGATCTCGCCAGGATGCCTCATCTGCTGATCGCCGGAGCGACCGGGACCGGCAAGTCGGTTTCGCTCCACACGATGATCGCGTCGATTCTGTTCAACGCGACCGCCGACGATGTGCGTCTGATTCTGGTCGATCCCAAGATGCTGGAATTGTCGGTGTACGATAATATTCCGCATCTGCTGGTACCGGTCGTCGTCGATCCGCAGAAGGCCGCGTCCGCGTTGCTGTGGGCGACGCAGGAGATGGAGGCCAGGTACATCCGGATGCGCGAGCTGGGCGTGCGCAATATCGACGGCTACAACCACGCGCTGGCCTCGGGCGCGTCGATCGCACAGCTCAAGATGGCGGGTTATAGCGTACCGGCATCGGACGATCCCAATCAGCCGGCGGTCGGCGCGATCGAGCATCGCAAGCTGCCGAAGATCGTGATCGTCATCGACGAGCTGGCCGATTTGCTGCTCGGCGAGGGCAAGACCGTCGAGCGCGATATCACGCGGCTGGCGCAAAAGGCGCGGGCCGCGGGAATTCACCTCATCCTCGCCACCCAGCGTCCCTCGGTGGATGTGATCACCGGGCTTATCAAGGCGAACCTGCCGGCACGAATCTCACTTCAGGTCACGTCGCGAGTCGATTCGCGCACGATTTTAGATTCTATCGGCGCCGAACGGCTGCTCGGCGCCGGTGATATGCTGTTCATGCCGCCCGGCAGCGTGAAACTTCGCCGCCTGCACGGGCCGTTCGTCAGCGAGCATGAGATTCGCAGGCTCGCCGATTTCCTGCGTGAGCAGGGCGCACCCGAATACCGCATGGAAATCCTCGACACCAAGGCTCCGGGCGAGGAAGAGGGTGGCGGATTCGGCGCCAACATTCAGGACGAAATGTATGATGAGGCGGTGCGGATCGTGATGGAGAGCAACCAGGCGTCGATCTCGATGATCCAGCGGCGGCTTCGAATCGGCTACAATCGCGCGGCCCGGATGGTCGAGCAGATGGAACGCGAAGGAATCGTGATGCCCGCCGACGGCGCCAAGCCGCGCGAAGTCCGCCTGCGCAGCGTGCGATGAGCGGCGGCGACGTGCGAGGTTCATCTGAAGTAAGGGGATTTCCTTTAGAGGTGGAATGTTACGAACGTTCTAAGACAGGAGGTCTGCTCCGTTGCGCACTATTGATCGGCTGATCCGGAGTTTTGGGGTCCGACCATGGGAGTGGTGGCCGAAAGACTTGATTAGCGAATGGAGAGGCGAGGTAGAGATACCGGGAGACGCTGTGCTGAGGGCAGTGCACCTCCATACCAAGACTTTGGGCCCCTTAGGGCCCGACCAAAACCAAACGCTACCGGTTCTGCCCTGTATCGTGCCGCCTTGGCCCGTCTGCTTCGTTCAGTGGATCGACCCCAGCGACGATCCCCGTCACAGCTCGGATAGCGATATGGCCGCGCTGCTGTTTACCTCACGTCGCAAAGACGCCGGATTTTCAGTCGCGGCGTTCTGCTTCGACCTTCCCCGGGGGGCAGGTGGAGGCTATGCAAGCGCGACCCTTTTGCACCTCGACGCGCAAGGCCGGTGGGAGGCCGAAAAAGACGCGTGGCTTGTCGGTCATCCAGATGCCTCACCGGAGTATCGGATGTCAATTGGCCCCAGAGCCTACGGACTAAACCGGCCCAAAGCCTATAACCTTGAAGGATGGCCGCTTGGGGTCGCACGACTCTTCGCGGAAGCCGGATACTCGCGAGAAACAATCGTCGAAATCATTAATGGGCGTCAAGCCATGCCCAGCGATGCGGAGATATTCTCGCGAATCGCGCGCCACCGTGCAGAGTGTACCCTGCTTCGCGATGGCGACTCCAATATGCATAGTCCGAATCACTGGAAGTTCCTCGACGCGGTTATGCGAAAGGGCATGTTTTCTCACGGTAGCTGGTTTGAAACGTGCGAGCAGGAGCACAACGCGCTCATGGATCATCGACAGTTTACCGGGTTCTCTGCAGAAGTCTGGATGGCGCTTGCCCTCTGCCACTGTAAGAACGTCCGCTTGGTTGAGGAACACGTTCCGGAAAAAAAACAACGGCAATATCAGAAGCAGAATCGTCCGGCGATTCAGAAGTTCTACACGCTTGAAATCGATCCGATGCGCGAGATCCTTCGCCGTACATTAGAGGGCGAGGCGAAAGGAAGCGCGATGCGTGCGTTACACATCTGTCGAGGCCACTTCAAAACATACGACGAGTCCGCCCCGATGTTCGGAAAAATCACTGGGTCGTTCTGGTGGGCCCAACAGTTGCGAGGCAATTCGCAGCGAGGAAGAATTAACAAGGACTACGCGGTGTAGTGATCGAGATTGGAACTGAAGAGGCGTGAAGGCGCGTCGCGCAGATTTCGTCCCAAACAAAACACCCTCACCTGCCTGATGATGAAAATATGTGGAAAGCGATCCTTCCTGCGATCCTGATGATGCTCGTCACCGCTGCGCCCGCTCGATCGGAGACGATTGCGCCGTCTGGTCCCCCCGTCAGCAAAGAGTTGAAGCATGTGCTGGATCGCCTGCAGCGTCATTACCGCGACACGGAGTCATTCTCGGCGAAATTCAGCGAAGAGATCGCGACCGTCGGCGCGCCGAAACGCAAACGTCAGGGCACGGTTTCATTTCGCAAGCCCGGACGCATGCGCTGGGAGTTCGCGGCGCCGGAAGTGCAAACGATCGTCAGCGACGGCGAGACGCTCTACAGCTACGATCCGGATCTTAACCAGGTCGTCGAAACCCCGCTCAAGCAGGCGCTCAAATCGAGCAGCGCGACGTCGTTCCTGCTCGGAATCGGCAATATCAACCGCGACTTCAAGGCCGCATTCGCAACTCCCCCGACGCCCACCGGTCTCATCGATTTGATCCTCGAGGCGAAGGCGGGCGGCTACAAAATTGAAGTCGGACTCGATCCGAAGACTTACAATTTGATCAGGCTGACGCTTACCGACCAGCTCGGCGACACGACCAGGATCGACTTCAGCGACGTTCATGATAATGTGGAACTGCCCGATTCGATTTTCGCATTCAAGGCGCCGGCGGGCGCGGATGTCGTGACGGCGCCGGCTTCGCCATGACGCTCAAGAAAACCCGAAAACTACAATCGCCGCGATGACGCATCGAGGCGCGATTGCCTCGGCTGTATGCGACAGGTATTTTTAAAAGCCCCGTAAGTTTTCCCGGTTCTGTCATGGAAAAAGTTCACTTACTCACGCTTGGATGCCCCAAGAACCTCGCCGACAGCGAGCTGATGCTTGGCGCGCTGACCTCGGCGGGATTCGAGATCACGCTGGACCCCGAAGAGGCGCAAGTGCTGTTGGTGAACACCTGCGCGTTTATCGAGGCGGCGAAGAAGGAATCGATCGACGCAATCCTCGAAGCGGCCGAGGTCAAGCAGCGCGGTTGCGGCAAGCGGCTGGTGGTTGCGGGATGTTTGTCGCAGCGCTACGCCGCCGAACTCGCCGCCACGATGCCGGAAGTGGACGTGTTCGTCGGCACCGGCAACTTCCTCGATCTGCCCGAGCTGCTGCGGCGCACCGAAGCGCCCGAGATGCGGCCGATTCCGTATGCCGGCGCGGCGCATCTGCTGCCGACGTCGGCAATCCCGCGAATCACGACGGGCAATTTCTTCACGTCTTACTTGAAGATTTCCGAAGGCTGCAATCATAAGTGCGCGTTTTGCATTATCCCCAAGATTCGCGGCCTGCATGAGAGCCGCCCGCTGGCTGACCTGGTCGCCGAGGCGCGCACGCTGGCGGCCGCCGGGGTTCGCGAGATCAATTTGATCGCGCAGGATTTGACCGCCTACGGCCGCGACCTCGATGAGCCGTCGTCGCTGGCGGCGTTGCTGCGGGAACTCTCGAGGATCGACGAGCTGCGCTGGATACGGCTGCTCTACTGCTATCCGAATTTCGTGAGCGCCGAGTTGCTCGACGCAATCGCAGAGCTGCCCAAGGTCGTCAAGTACATCGACATGCCATTGCAGCACGCCGACGATGCGATGCTGCGGGCGATGCGCCGCGAGCGCTCGGGCGCGGCATTGGTCAAGCTGCTCGACCGCGTGCGCGAGCGCATCCCGGGCGTCGTGCTGCGGACATCCTTTATCGTCGGCTTCCCCGGCGAGACTGACGCCGCCTTCGAGCGGCTGGTGGATTTTGTTCGCGATGAGCAGTTCGATCGCGTGGGAGTGTTTACCTACTCGCGCGAAGAGAATACTGCCGCCTACAACCTGCCGGACCAGGTGCCCGAGCGGGTCAAGCGCGCGCGGCGGGCCAGCTTGATGGCGACGCAGGCGGAAATTTCCCTGGCCAGGAATCGCGGCCTGGTCGGACGCGAAATCGAGGTCCTGGTCGAGGGTCCGATGCCCGGACGCGTCACGCGGCTGCGCGGGCGAACGTCGGGTCAAGCGCCGGAAATCGATGGCTGCGTATTTCTTGCGGGCGATGCGGAGGCGGGCGAGTTCGTGCGCGCAAGAATCGACAAGGCGCTCAGCTACGACCTGCACGCAACCGTCGCCGGCGCGGCCGTTTAATATACCGGGAGTCGCAAATTCAATGGCTAAAACACCAGTTGCCGCAAACCGAAAGAAGTTCCTTGCCAAAATGCGCGAACAACTGCTGGAAGCGAAAACCAAACTGCTCGGCGAGATCGATTCCGAAGTGCGGGCCGAACGCGAGACCAACAAGGACGAGGGCATGGACACCTACGACCTCGCGTCCGAAGAGCGCGACCGCGAGATCAACTTCATCCTGTCGGACCGCGAACGGGTCAAGCTCAAGCAGATCGACGACGCGCTCGAGCGTCTCGACGACGGCGCCTACGGCGATTGCGAGTCCTGCGGACTGGAGATCGCCGAGGAACGGCTCGAGGCGATGCCATTTTCGCGCCTGTGCCGGGATTGTCAGCAGGACCAGGAGCGCGAGGCGAAATCGCAGCGGCGATTCGACGACGAGCGCAATACCTACCGCAAAGTAGGTTCGACCGACGCTGACGACGAGAGCGCGTAGCCGGGTGTTGGTGCTGGAGCGACACGCGCTGGCGCGCGAGATCCTTCGCTGCGCTGCGGACGATACAAAAAAAGTTCTAACAGGGCCCCTCGAGTACTCGGGATAAACTCCGCCCGCATCTTTGTTTTAATACCGGGTGCAGGGGTCACCCCTGCCGGCGGGGATTGTTTACCGCGCTGCCCAAACCAGTCATCCTAAGCGCGACAGCTTGCACGGCAGCCGCAGTTGTCAACGATTGGTACGATCGCTGCGTCAGGATGTCAGCAACCGGCCAATGAGGATATTTTCCGATATTGAAAGCGATGGATCCGTTGGACCATCCGTCGATTTAGCCGACGCTCGCCAGCGGATACGCACCAATCTTTCCGGCGTCGGCGCGACGATTGCCCTGGCAAGCGCTCGGGGCGGGGTCGGCAAGAGCATGCTCGCCGTGAATATCGCGGCGGCGTTGGCGATGAAAGGCCGCAAGGTTGCGATCGTCGATGCGGACCTGAATTCGCCCAGTGTCGCGGCGATGCTCGGGATGAAACCGCAGCGGGGCTACCCGATGATCGAAGGAATCGAGCCGGCTGCGGGGCCGCATGGGTTGCAAATAGTTTCCAGCGATCAGCTTCCCGGCGGCGAGGCGCCACCGATCAGCTTTGTGGATGATTACGATCAGAGCAACGGCAACAACGACGGCGAGCCGGTTGCGCCTGCCTCGACGCGGCCCGCGGAACTGAGCTATCGCCAAGCGCTGAGGCGAATCCTGGCGCAAGCGCAGTTCGGGAGCGTCGATTTTTTGATCATCGATCTGGCGACCGGCCTCGATCGATTGTACTCGGTGGCGTCGATCGCAGCGCTTGACGGCGTTCTGTTGCTCAGTCTTCCGTCCGCACAGGACACCATCGCCGCGCGCCACGCGATAAAAATCGGCCGCGCGATCGGCGCGCCGATCATCGGCATCGTGGAGAATATGGCCGGCTTCAACTGCGACGGATGCCGCGCAGTTCGGCCGCTATGGCCCGACGGCGATCTCCATGGAGTCGCACGCGAGGCGGCGGTGCCAATCCTGGCGCGGCTCGCGTTTGAACCGCGGCTTGCCGACAGCAGCGATCGCGGCGTGCTGTTCGTTCGCGAGTACGGCTCCACGCCGACCGGCAAAGCGCTAGCCGATATCGCGGACCGGGTTGAAGCGATGGTCGCCGCGCGCACTCGCGCAGCCGATACGCCCGCCTAGCTCCGCGCCTCAATCCGAATCCGAATCGTCATTATCATCGGCCGGGGTCGGCGCCGAGTCGGCGACGTGCGAATATTCAAACATCCCGGCCCCGCGATGGGCGCCGATGCGGAAGCTCGCGAATCCAAGCGAGGTGTAGATGCGCGAATGGCCGGGCCCCGGGCGCGAGAGCGGAATAAAGCATTCGACACTGCCCTCCAGTTCGCATGACGATCCATCCGGGCGCGTCAACGACGCGAAAATGCGATGCGGCGGTTGCTCGACCGATGTCGTATCGATCGTGAGATCGCCGAGCGCGCACGGCGACCAACCGCCGGCGCTGAGAATCCTGGCGGTCCGGGCCGGCAGCGCATCGCGTGTCGCAACCGAGCGGGCTTCGAGCGCACGCGGCGCATCTTTATCGTCGAAACACGCCCAAATCATCCGGCGCGCGGTGAAGTTACCCGGTCCCAGTCCGGTGAACGACATTCCCGCGCGGGCAAACCCGTTGACCGTCCGTGCGGCGCCGTCGATGCAAACCCGTCCCGAAATTCGCCCGAATGAAGCGCTCGATGACGCACGGTCCTGCGCGGCGCCGGGCGAGGACAGAATCCGGTCGAAGTCGAACTGACCGCCAGCGTCATCGATTTCGAAACGCGCGTTAACTTCGGTGCCGCCGTCGAGCCGGCCCGAGGCCAGCGCGCGTTCGATGCTCAGATACGCGGTAGCGTCGGGCACGATCACGGCGGGTCCGCGGAACGCGAGCACGATCGACTTGCCCTCGCGCCTGAGCGAGAGCGGACCGTGAGTGATGGCGCCGCTGGAACGAGTCGGCCGGCCTTCGGCAGTGAATAATGCTGCGCGATGGCGATCGAACAGCATCATGATTCGCGCGCCCCCGGCGGCGCCGCCGAGGTCGAAGCTCGCCATCGCGCCGATACGCGCCGCCGGGTCGTAGAATTCGATCCCGACGCGTTCGGGCGCCGCGACCGATCCGGCCGCGCCGATTTTGGATCTGGCGACTGGCGGGCGCGGCGCGCGATTTACAACCAGCGGTGTGCGCGGAGCGTGCGAATCGGCGCCGTTTGCCGAAAAAACCTGGGCGATGGCGTCTTCGCATCGGGTGCGCAACTCGCCGGGCATCCTGATCGAGACCGACAATTCGAGTTGGGCCGCATCGATGACGCCGTTGGCGGCAGTTTCGGAAATCGATCTGAGCGGCGCGTTGGAACTTTGGCGATGACGCGCGGTGAATGCCTGCAACAGGTTTTGCAGGCCGCCGCCCGGGTAACGCATGCCATAGGTCGGCTTGATTCCATGATGATGCAGGCGGTCGGCGAGTCCGGCGAGCGGGCCGTTGATGAAATCGTCGCTGGCCGAGACACAAGCGGAACCGGGCGGGCGCAGCTCGCCGCCTGAATTTCGCAGTCCGAGTCCGAAATCGAGGCGCGGCTCGATAATGTTCCATCCGTGGATCAGCAGCACCGTGACGCGGCCATGACGCGCGACGATTGCGCCGACCCGATCCGCGATCATTTCGAGCAGCCACGGCGAGCGTTCGATTATTTGCGAGAGGCGGTTGCAGTCGAGCCGATTGCGATCCATCGCGACGTTGATCAGCGCCGACGCGCCAAGTCGCGCCGCCAGTCCGCGGGTGATGTCGGCGGTATGCAGGTCGTTGACCTTGGGATTGGGGATCGAGCGCGTGCGCGGCTCGGCGCGGCCGCCGTGCGGCGTAATCAGGAGCACGGGAGAATCGGAGTCGATCACCTCGAGCCATGACTCGGCGGCGGCGCCCGCGGTATGAAGCCCGGATTCAGGCATTCGGATCGACGCGGCCGCGATTGGACCTGAGCGCGGCGCGCGCCTGAAGCGCGAACGACGCAACGAAGTAGTAGGCGATGAAACTCAGCCCGGCCCATAACAGAATGGGATTCACAGCCGGCAGCATCAGAACCGCCGCGACCGTCATAAACGCCCAGATTATTCCCAGCGTGAGCGTGACCGGGCGGAGCGGGACGGTTCGATTCGGATAAATGAACTTGAGCGGCATGAACACCATCACGGCGAGGAGCAGCAGTACGGCAACGTTGAAGAAGACGCCGGCGCTGAGACAGAAAAGATAAAACGCGACCAGGTTCCAATAGTTCGGGAAGCCGAGAAAGTAATTGTCCTCGGTCTTGGCTTGCGTCCGGCAAAATCCATAAACGCTGGCGAGCATGACGAAGCACGCCAGCCCCAGGCCCCATCGCGAACCCGGTATGATCCCGGCCTCCAGCATAAGAAACACCGGCGCCACGGTGTAGGTGAGATAGTCCACGATGTTGTCGAGCAGCGCGCCGTCGAAGGTCGGCACGCGAGTCTTGACCATCAGCCAGCGGGCCAGCGGACCGTCGCTGGAATCGATAATCGTCGCCACGCCCATCGCGAGGAACGACGCGCGCAACTCGCGTTGCGAGGCGGCATAGATCGCGAGCAGGCCGAGCGCCGCGCCCAGAGCGGTATATAGATGTACGCCCCACGCGCAGGCCGTGAGAAATTTCTGCCTCGGGATCGACCGCGGCAAACTTCCGGCTGCGCCTGATGAGGTCAATTCATTTATCCGGCTTGTAATCGCGCGGGCCGAAGTACTCTTCGAGGACCGTCATGAAGGGTCCGCAGGCGCGATGTTTCTTCACCAGCATCATCGCCTCTTCGAGTGACATTTGCCGATAAGCGCGCAGGAACGCAATCGCAAGGGTGGGTGCGCGGTTCAACCCGGCGTTGCAATGAAGATAAACGCGGGAACCGGAACCGACCAGATCGCGAAGATCGTGGAGCGCAGCTTCGAGCCGCTCGGCCATCGCGTCCGCGCTGCCATCCTGGATGGGCGTGCGCACATAGTCGATTCCATGCGCTGTGTACTCCGCGCTCAGTCGGCCGTCGTCCAGCCCGTTGATGCGCAGATCGTCGTCGTCCTGGAGATTGTGAACCGCGGTGATCCCGTAGGTATCCTTCAGCCAGACGATATCGGCCTGGCTGGGATATTCCCCGACCAACAACTCATCCGAGATTACGCTGACCGACGGCCGGCGGTCGCCGCGAGATGACCGCGGGTCACGGTCGTGGCGAATGCTGAACCAGTCAACCATCATTCAAATGTAACCATCCGGCGGGCAAGTATTCCAGCGTCAGCTTAACGCGGGAGGCACAACCGGGTTGGAGCAGACGGGCATCATGCCTTGGCGTGGCCGCGCGGCAGTTCAGGCGAGCGATCGATGCGGGAATGCGCGCGCTTGACCGGTTCGGCGCCGGTTGAGGACACGGTTGATTCATCGGGGGTAAGCGTGAACTTCGAGCGCGAGCCGGATAGCGCGGTGACCGCCGTGCGCATCAGGTCGGCGATTTTGCGGTAGGCGCCGGCGCCTTCGGAGCTTTTCGCCAGTTCGCGCAGCTCGGCGGCGGTGATCGCGCGGCCGATGCGGACTTCCACGGGATGGCGCCGCGGGACGAGGCTGCCTTTGCCCATCACGTCATGGGTGCCGCGAATCAGGATCGGCAGCACGTCGCATCGACTGCGCAAGGCCAGGAATCCCGCGCCACTCTTGAACTCATGGATTTCGCCGTCGGCCGAGCGGGTGCCCTCGGGAAACATCAGGACACTTCGTCCCTGTGCAAGCTCGGCGAGCGCGTCTTCGAGCGATTCGAGTTGCGCGCGTTCGCGATCGAACGGCATCAACGAGGTGAAATTCGACGCGAGAAAACGCCGCGCCGGCGTGTTGAAGAAATAATCCCTGGCGGCGAGCACCCGGATATCGTCACCGATCGCGCCAAGCGCGTAACCGACCAGGCTGAAATCGAGATGACTTGAATGATTCGCGACGACGATGAAGTTGCGATTGGCCGGGATGTTGCCGCGCCCGAGGACTTTCGGCTTCAGCCATCCGTCGAAAATTGCGTGCTCGGCTGCGCGCACCGCGAATCGGCCGAGCCATTTCAGCGGCGCCGGCAGGCGCGGCGTGTAGGGTTCGGCGAACTTTGCGTACGAGGGCATCCGATGGCGTCCGTTGCTGCCCGGTTGGGTGGCGAGAAGTTGCAGGTCCGCGACGGTGCGCAGGTCGGCAATTTCCTCTGGCGCAATCTCGCGGCTCGCGCGCTCGCCGATCAGCTCGCCGATTTCGGCAAGTGCGAGCGAGTCGAGGCCCAGGTCCTCGATCAGCCGCGTGGCCGGCGCGATGTTGACAGGCTCGGTGGTGATTGACGCGAGCGCCTCGGCGAGCCAAGTCTCGACCTCGGAGTCGGCGCTATCGGTTTTGTTGTCGGCATCGCTTGGGCGAACGTCGAGCATCCGCCGCAACATCGCGGCTACGTCGGCGCGTTTGATCTTGCGGGTGCGCGTGCGCGGCAGTTCGGCGTCGGTGAAGCGGAGGATTCTGATTCGTTTGTACGCGCTGAGTTCGCGCGCGACTTTGTCGAAGTCGCTGCGCAGGCGATCTTCCACGGCGCGGCGGCTCTCTCCGCGCGAGTACGCGGGCGCGACCAGGGCAGCGACCTGCTCGCCCTGGCCGACCTTCAAGCCGACGACCGCCATCTCTTTGACGTACTGCGAACGGCCGTAGATTTCTTCCAATTCGTCGATGTAGATGTTGTTGCCGCCGGAATCGATGATAACTTCCTTGGCGCGGCCGACGATGTACAAGCGGCCGTCGTCGTCGAAGCGCCCGAGGTCTCCGGTGTGAAGCCATCCGTCGGTCAGAACTTCGGCGGTCGCGGCCTCATTGCGATAGTAACCCGCCATCACGTTTGGTCCATGCGCGACTATCTCGCCGATCGGACCGGTTGCGGGCGCGAGCTTGATCTCGACGCCGTTCAGCGGCCGTCCGACCGCGCCGACTTGCGTAGATTCGTCGGGCCGCGTGACCGAGAGAACGGGCGCCGCTTCAGTCAAACCGTAACCTTCGAGCAGCGGGATTCCGATATCGTTGAAAAACTTCGCCACGCGATGGGGCAGGGCGGAACCGCCGCTGACGGCGAGCCGCAGCCGGCCGCCGAGGGCGGAATGAACCTGGCGGAAAACAATCGAACCGAAGTTAAGCCCTGAGCTCGCGTCGAGCCGGCGATTGAGATCGCGCAGATTGTCGAAGGCTGCGTGGAAAAAAGGACCGCGCGCTTCGACTTCATCGACGATGCGCCGATGGACCGCCTCCCACACCGCGGGCACGCCAATCAGCGCGGTCGGGCGAACGTCGGCGAGCGTGCGCGACAGCGTTTTCGCATCGACTTCGAGCGGATAGACAATCGTCGCGCCGCTGGCGAGCGGCAGCAGCATCCCGCAGGTGAACTCGAACGCGTGATGGAGCGGAAGCAGCGACAGCACCACGTCGTCGGCGCCGAGAACAAAGACGCGCGACAGCATCGCGACTTCGGCGGCGAAGTTGCCATGCGACAGCATCACGCCCTTGGGCGCGCCGGTGCTGCCGGAGGTGAACAGGATCGACGCAAGCGCTTTTCGCTCGGGAGGCGAGGGCGGAATTTTGGCGGCGCCGCGCAGAATGAATGGACGCGCGAGCTCGGCGAGGTCGAGCTCGATGAGTTTCGGATGCGCATCGCTGAGCGCAGAGCCGAGGCGCTGGTGAACCGCGCTCGAGCGCAGCACAGCCGCGGGCTCGGCGATTTTGCAGATGGGGGCGAGTTCCTCGGCGGAAATCAGCTGATCGAGCGGCACCGCAATCGCGCCGGCGGTGAGAATCGCGAAATAGCCCAGCACCCAATCGGGCGAGTTCTCGCCGACCAGAAGCACGCGATCGCCCGGCTTGATTCCGCGCGTGGCGAGCAGCAATGCGGCGCGACGGGCCTTGTCGCGCAGTTCGCGATAGGTGGTCTGTGTCTGTTCGCCCGACGGCCGGCGCGCGATCATCGCGATCTGAGAACCGCAGCGGTCGGCGGCGCGATCGAGCATATCGACCAGACTGCGATGACGCGGCAGCGACTTGGGCCTGCCGCGCGCGTGGAGATCGAGTTGCGGAAAAATATGGCGGCGCAGGCCCGGCAGATGAATGTTGATCCAGTAGTCGCGCCAATCGATCAGATCGGGACGAAACGGATGGCGCTCGGCGTCGGCGGGCTTGAGCGCGGCGTAAAGCGCGCGAATGTTGCCGGCGTGAAAAGTATAAACCAGCTCCTGGATGTAGGGACGATAGACCTCGACCAGTTCGCGCGCGAGGTCGGTATTCTCCTTCAATTTATCGATTGCGCTCTCGATCTTTTTCGCGCGCTGATTTTCCTCGCCCAGCACACTGCGCGCGAGCGCCGCCGCTTGTTTGAGAATTTGCGGAACTGTCCGGCTGGCGAGGTCGTAAGTATTCTGCGACACGACGACCGCTTCCAGATGGGGCCCCAGCCAGCGCATCGAGCCGCCGTCCTTGCGATGCTCGCGGCGATTGCTGAGCGCGGTCAGCTCGACCAGCCGGCGCATCGGGAGCGGATTCCGATCCGAAGTGCAAAGCTGGTAGATGGGCTTGTGCATCCGCGATAGCAGCGCGGCGAGGATCGGAATCATCGCGTGCGCCGCGAGATCGACCGGGATCACGTCGAGCACCAACTCCGCCCTGGCGGGATAAAAGCGGTAGCCGCGGCCGGCGAGATAGGTCAGCGGCGCGCTGGTGTTGACGCCCTGGTTCCATCCGGGGAATGGATCGCGCAGCGCGCTTTCGATTACCGCCGGGCGCACAACAGTGACGTTGAGAGTATCGCGCTCGGCGAGCACCAACTGTTCGCCGAGGCTCTTGGTGTAACTGTACGTGTTCGGCCATCCCCAACTCTGCGCGCGCATCCGGCCGGCGTCCTTGAGGCGCTCTTCAAGCCACTGCTTGCGGCGATGCTCGAGTGCGGACTCGCGCGAAGCGTCGGCGTCGCCGTCGTCGCCGCGGAACTCGGCGTGGCGCAGTTGATCGCGCGACTCGGCCTGCACGCGCTGGACCGCCGCGAGCGCGTCGCGAATCTCGCGCTCGAGCCGAAACGACTTGCGCCCGCGGGGGCACCAGTTATCCGGGATGTCGTCTTCGTAGCGATGGCCGTCGGCGATCCCGGCGACGTAGCAGGTCGAGACATGCATCATCGCGGCGCCGAGCTTGCGGCAGAACTCGATCACGTTGGCGACGCCGGTGGTGTTGACCTCGATCGCTCTTTCGAGCGAGGCTTCGAAGTTCACCAGCCCCGCGCTGTGGACGACCGCGTCGAGGCTGCCCGGCTTGAACGGCTTCGCTTCATCGCCAAGCAGACCTTCATTGGTGATGTCGCCGGGAACGACGACGATCTTTTCCTCGACATAGCGATCGAACTTCGCGCCGAGGTGTTCGCGCAGCGGCGCAAACACCGGTGAGTCGAGAATCTCGCGGCGAAGGCGCCCGACACTGCTGCGCCGGTCGCCGCGAATCAACAGATAGACGCGCTCGATCTCGGGATGCCATCGCAGCAGGATGGCGAGGAACACCTTGCCGAGAAATCCGGTTGCGCCCGTCAGCAGGATGCGCCTGCCTGCCAGCACCTGCTCGAGCGGTGGCATCGACGACGCGCCGCGAGCCGCGGGCGGGTTGCGTTTGCCGTTGCTACTCGACATCCGCGATCACCAGCGGCGGCAAGTGAAGGTAGGTTATCGACGCCGAGCGTCCCAGCTCGGAGGTCGCCATCGCGATTGCCTCATCGAGCGTGTCCGCCGCTTCCCATCCAAGCCGCGCGGCGACTTCCGGCTGTTCGCATCCCGCGGCGATCACGCGCCCGAGGTGCTGGCGGGCGGGTTCGCCCCAGTACCACATGTAGAACGGATGCACGCCGTGGTAGGCGTTGCCGTAGCGGTACATATGTATGTAGGTCGGGTTGTGTGCGAACTCGAGCTCGAACTTTTTCTCGAGCTCGGCGGCGTCAGTCGTCTCGGCCAGGCATCGATGGAAAAACTCGATGTAACTCGGATGATGCTCGGGATGGAATTCGTCGCGCAGCGGATGACAGATGATCAGCGTGCCGCCTTCGCGAACCAGCGGCTTGTTCCGATACATGTTGAACAGGTAGCCCATCCCGGTGCACTGCACGAGCACCGGATTCATGATCGAGTTGACGTTGTAGGGACAGACATAGGGAACACCTACAATTAGTATATCGGCCTGGCCCTTCACCGGCACCGCGTATTGCTGGAACACGCGCGCGAGCGCCTTTTGATGCACCGCCTCGGTATCTCCGGCCCACACGCCGATCATTCCGTAGGGCGCCGCGTAGTTGTGCAGCAGGTTGCGCCGCATCTCGCTGGACAGGTTGCGCATCGTCCATTGAAAGCCCTTGAGCCGCGTGCGATCCCAGTCGGTGAAGCGGTCTTCGTTCTTGTGCAGGAAGTCGAGCATCCCGCCGTACATCCGGGTATTCACCGCGGTCTCGATCTGAAAAATGTTGAGCGACTTGTGAATCAGCCGGCCCATCCGGTCCGACGAGCGATGCAACGCCGAGCGCGCCGGGTCCATGTACGAGTGCGAATCGCGCAGCGTCGCGACGTTGTGGTGATGGCGCAGACTCTGGTAGGGCGCGAGTCCCACCGCGACCGACTTGTGCCCGCCGTCCATCGGCACCAGGTTGATATTCAAATACAGGAGCAGGTCGGACTCCGCCGCGCGGCGCGACAGCCATACTTCCTCGCCGTGGTCGGTCTTGCCGAGCATCGCCAGCTCGGCGCGATTTTCCGCGTCGAAGTTGTACAGCCGGTCCGGCCAATACTGCTTGAACGCGCGCTCGCCAACGACGCGGCGGATTTCCGCTTCCGTCATGCGCCGATGCAACGAGGTCGCGATCACCAGGTGCACATCGTCAACCCCGTAATCGGCAAGCGTCTGCAGCACCTGGTTGAGCAGGCGCTCGCGGATGTCGGGCCGGCGCATCTGCGGCAGCGGGAGACTGATGTCGTCAATCGCGATCGTCAC
Organism: Candidatus Binatus sp.; assembly: GCF_036567905.1. Classification (NCBI taxonomy): domain Bacteria; phylum Candidatus Binatota; class Binatia (SeqCode); order Binatales (SeqCode); family Binataceae (SeqCode); genus Binatus (SeqCode); species Binatus sp. (SeqCode). The sequence continues at coordinate 1,819 of NZ_DATCTO010000100.1, read as the reverse complement.
GCGCATATTCGGACTCAGTTGCGCGAATAGCGGGTCCTGGTTCTCGGGATGCAGGATCGCGTAGCGAATCGCCTGGTCGGCGTCGGCCAACGGGTCCAGCGGCGGCGGCGGATAGATCACGCGGGTGCCGACCGGCAGTTTCTCGAACAGGAATTCCTCGCCATAAGGGATGACGCGGCGCTCCGAGCGCCGATTCACCTTGACGACCAGCTCGCTGCGCGCGCCGACTTCATGGCGCAGCTCGGCGGTTTTGACTTCTTTGAGTTTTCCTTCAGGCCGCGCCATCGGAGCCTCGCGTCGATCGTTCGATTTCGTGTTTGAGGTCCAGGGCGCTCTCGAAACCGTCAGGCCGCTCTGAAGACGCGGCCTTCTCGAAATGGATCACCGGCCATTGGCGGCTGAGTGCGGCTGCGCGCAATCTGCGGTCGGGATTAACGGCCACGGGATGTCCGAGCGCGGCCAGAAACGCGGTGTCGTAATGCGAGTCGGCGTAACCCCAGCAATCCGCCAGATCGATATTGCGGCCGGCGGCGTAGTCCGCGCACCACGCCGCTTTTTCGTCTCCCGCCATCACGGGTTGCGCCAGACGGCCGGTGGCGCGGCCGCGGCTGAAGACAAATCGGTTGGCGGCGAAGTCGGCGATGCCAAGATGACGCGCGAGCGGCGCGACGATGAAGTCCGGAGAACCGGTCACGAGCACGGGCTCGAGGCCGGCCGCGCGATTGGCCTCGATCAATTCCACGGCGCGCGGAAAAAGGTGTCCGATCAGGATGCGCTCGCAATATTCCTCGCCGAGCGAGAGCAGGCGGTCGCGCGAGACGCCTTTGAAGGCCTCGAACAGGACCGTGTTCAGGAGCCGGCGGTCGCGCCGTTCAGCGAGGTACAAGCGGGGGATTCGCGCGGCAAAACCGAGCAGGTACGCGACACGCCCGCTCCATTCGCCGAGGTTGGCAAGGGTGAAGATCGCGCCGTGCACCAGGTTCAGATCGACGATGGTGCCGTCGAGATCGTAGAATGCCGCGCGGCCGCCTGAGGGCTTGTGGGCGTGGCCGTTGGACGATTTTCTATGGCGATAAACTGACATGTCAGTCTAGTCAGGGCCCAAAAAAAAGCGCTCACCTCGCGCTGGGGCGAACTTCAAATAACTCGGGACGCGCGACCCCCTTTAGGCCGAAGCCGAGTATTTCCTCGACCAGCGCCGCAATGTCGGTGGCGTCGCTGCGCGAGAGCATCCCAACCACTTCCTTGATTCCGCCCAGGATTGCGTACGAGACCGCGCGCGTATCGGAGTTGCGCACCAGGTTCATCTCGATTCCGAGATCGAGCGAGCGCTTGATCAGCGCCGCGATCCGGTCGTAGAAATCCTGAATTTTCTCGTCGAGTTCGCGGTCGAAGCCGGTGGAATGGTTGAGCAGGATGTCGGTGAGTTCGCGCTCGGCCAGCACGTAGCGCAGTACGCGGGTCAGGTTATCGCGCAATTGATCGACGGGGTCCGGCTCACCCGGTCCCGGGCGGATGCGCTGAATCCGCTGGGTCAGCTCGCCGACGACCTGCTCGAGCAATTCCTCGAAGAGGTCCTTCTTGTTCTCGAAATAGAGATAGAAGGTGCCGCGCGCGATGCGGGCGCGGGCAATGATGTCCGCGACATTGGTCCTGTGATATCCCTTGCGGGCAAAGATGCGCTTGGCGTGGCGCAGCACTTGCGCGCGTCGGGCGTGGCGTTCCATTGCGCTGCTCCGTGCGGAGCCTCCAAGCTAGTAGGGGATAGTCACGGTGTCAAACAGGGGTGAGCAGGGGTGACCCCTGCACCCAATATTAA